>JANOEM010000730.1:0-9956 GCA_031413195.1 Actinomycetes bacterium | reverse complement strand
ATCGATGCCGGTGGAACAGTGATCGCCGAGGGTGACATCGACCTTGCCGGCGGCCCCCTCCTCGACGCAGCCCTTGCCCGCGCCGAAGGCGCCGAGCGAGTCGTTATCGATCTTGGCGCCGTTGCATTCGTCGATTCATCGGGGCTGCGGAGCCTGTTGGCGGCCAGTCGCCGGGCCGCCGGTCGGGGCACCGAGATCCTGCTCCGCAACCCATCTGCCCGAGTGCTCCGACTTCTCTCGATCACGGGGACGACCGACCAGTTCCAGATCGAACGCGAGGACCCGTAACCGCGTTTTCGGATCCGGTGGCAGAATCGTTGTGTCGCCGAAAACCCAAGGAGATCTTCCATGGCCACCTACACACTTCCCGATCTGCCGTACGAGCCAGGCGCGCTGGCGCCGCATCTCTCGGCGGAGACCCTCGAACTGCACCACGGCAAGCACCATGCCGCATATGTCAAAGGCGCCAACGAGACCGTCGAGCGCTTGGCTGATGCCGAGACCTGGCAGATCGCGGGACTCCAGCGTGCCCTCGCCTTCAACGTGTCCGGTCACGGCCTGCATTCACTGTTCTGGGAGAGCATGTCTCCTGACATGGGCCAGCAACCGCAGGGGCGCCTGGCTGCGGCAATCGACACGGCATTCGGTTCCTTCGACCGGTATCTAGACCGCTTCGTCGATGCCCTCACCACGATCCAGGGATCAGGCTGGGCTCTGCTGATGTGGGAACCAATGGCCGCCGAACTCCAGATCGTGCAGGTCCAGAACCACGACGGCGCGTTGTTGGTCGGAGCCGCACCGCTGCTGGCAGCAGACGGCTGGGAGCACGCGTTCTACGTCGACTATCGAAACGACAAGATGTCTTGGGCCAAGGCGTTCACCCAGATGACCAACTGGCAAGCAGCCGGGGAGCGCTTCGACGCACTCTGAAATCAGAGGGTATTGGTGATTGCTCCGGTCTCGGCGCCTTGAACCAACCTGGCGTACTTGCCGAGCACGCCGCTGCTGTAACGATTGAGCGGCGGCGCCCAGTCTTCGCGGCGTCGCGCGAGTTCGGTCTCCTCGACAAGGAGATCGAGACTCAAGTTGTGCACATCGACCCGAATTTTGTCGCCGTCGCGCACGAAGGCGATCGGCCCGCCATCGACAGCCTCGGGAGCGACATGACCGATGCAGAAACCCCAGGTTCCGCCACTGAATCGGCCATCGGTCACAAGCGCACAGTCGGATCCACGTCCGACGCCTTTCAATGCACCGGTGATGGCCAGCATCTCACGCATCCCTGGACCGCCCTTTGGCCCTTCGTATCGGATCACGATCACGGTGCCCGGCTGCATGCTGCCGGACAGGATCGCCGCCATCGCGTCGTCCTCGCCGTCGAACACCCTCGCGGCACCCTCAAACAGCTTCTGGTCCTGGGTCAGTCCGGCGACCTTGACGACCGAACCCTTCGGCGCAAGTGAGCCGGTGAGGATGTTGATACCGCCCTCGCTGTGGATCGGTTGCTCGAGCGGGTGGACAACCACGCCGTCGGGTCGTGGGGGGTCGATGAGCGCAAGGTTCTCAGCCATGGTCCGACCCGTCACGGTCATCACATCGCCGTGCAACAGGCCAGCGTCGAGCAGATGCCTCAACACGACGGGAACCCCTCCGACCCGGTCGAGATCACTCATGTGGAACTTCCCGCCCGGCTTCATGTCTGCGATGTGGGGAACCTTTGCTGCGATCCGGTTGAAGTCCTCGAGCTCTAATGACACACCGGCCTCGTTCGCAATCGCGAGTAGATGAAGCACCGCGTTCGTGCTGCCCCCGAGCGCACTCGTGACGGCGATCGCGTTCTCGAACGCCTTCTTGGTCATGATCTGGCGCGGCGTGATACCAAGCCGGAGGAGATTGACGACGGCCTCGCCCGCCAGCACGGCATCGTCTTCGCGGCGACGATCGACGGCCGGCGGCGAAGCACTACCGGGCAGGCTCATTCCGATCGCCTCGGCGATCGAGCTCATCGTGTTGGCGGTGAACATGCCACCGCACGCGCCCTCGCCGGGACACGCCTTGCGTTCGATCTCGCCGAGTTCGTCCTCGGTGATCTTGCCCGAGGCGCAAGCGCCAACGGCTTCGAACACGCTGGTGATGTCGAGCGACGAACCGTTGTGCTGACCCGGCATGATGCTGCCGTTGTAGACGAAGACGCTGGGCAGGTCGAGGCGAGCTGCTGCCATCAGCATTGCGGGGATGCTCTTGTCGCAGCCCGCAAGGCCGACGAAACCATCGAGCCGTTCGGCGTGCATGACGCACTCGACCGAGTCAGTGATCACCTCGCGGCTGACGAGCGAGGCGCGCATCCCTTCGTGGCCCATGCTGATGCCGTCGCTGACGGTGATCGTGCCGAACTCCATCGGGAATCCGCCAGCGCTGCGCACACCTTCCTTCGCGCGCTCGGCAAGCTTGCGTAAGGTCATGTTGCACGGCGTGACCTCGTTCCACGCGTTCGCGATTGCAACCTGGGGCTTGTCCCAATCCTTGTCGGTCATCCCGACAGCGCGCAGCATTGCGCGGGCGGGCGCCTTGCGAAACCCATCGGTGACGTCGCGGCTGCGCGGTTTGATGTCAACGGGCGTTTGGGAGGATTCGGACTCGGACGCATCGGTCATCCGGTAACGGTACCAAGACCGCTCGACCGAGTCGCCAGCCGCATCTCGAGTCGCCGGAAGTATGTCGTCAGAGCGAGAACACCTCGACAGCGTTGTCACGAAGGAACGGGGCCCAGACGTGATCGAGCAGAGGCAGATCGCGGAGTTCGGCGACGATTCGGTCGAGCGAGAGACCCATTGGGTAGTAGCCGGCGTGCATCACCTTGTTCACGCCGCGGGAGTTGACGTAATCGATGATCTCGCGCGGCAGGTGCTTCGGTGCGAACGCGCTGGTCATGTAGTACAGCCCCGGCCACTTCAACATCAATTTCACGGCGAGTTCCTGCCATGGCTCGGCGCCGTGGCGCATCACGATCCGCAGATCCGGGAAGTCGTAGCAAACCTGATCGAAGTGTTCGACGTGTTGGCACATCATCGGCACCCTGGGGCCGGGAACACCGGCGTTGATGATCATCGGAACGCCGAGCTCGACGCATTCGGCGTAGAGGGGGTAGTAGCGCGCATCGCTCACCGCAACTTGCGGCACGAATCCGGATGGGAACGACGTGACGGCCTTGATGCCCCATTCGCGATGGGCCTGGCGGATCCGCCGCAACGAGGCAGCGATGTCGGTCGGGTCGGCATCGACGCATGGGATGATCCGGTCAGGATGATCACGCAGGGCCTGAACGGACTCGGGTGAGCCCATGTGCACCATCCCTCGTGAGACTCCGCAACGATCCATGTCGGCGAGCAACATCGCAATGGTGTCCGTTTCGGCACCGACATCGGAGGGCACGGCGGTGAACATGTACTGGGCAGGCATCGCCATCGCCTTGGACTCTGCGTCCTTCACCGCGCCAGCCAGGAACTGGTAGTGATCGGCCGCGTTCCTCTTCGGAAAGCCGATCATCAAGTCGATGATGCCGATGTCTTCGATCGGATGGCGCCCCATGCTTCAACACCATAGAAGGATCGCTGACTACCGTGGGAGCCGTGACACCTGATCGGTCGAGCGAGCAATCGAAGTCCGCGGGGACCCCGGCCACGTCGTCGCTCCAGGCTGCGGGTGTCGACTTCCGGGTCCATCAGTTCCTGAATCAGCCCGGCGAGGGCAACTACGGCGCAGTCGCAGCGGCGGCTCTCGGAGTTGATCCCGATCGAGTTTTCAAGACCCTGCTCGCAACGGTCGACGGATTGCCGGCGCCAGGGATCGCTGTCGCGATCGTGCCGGTCAGCGGCCAGCTCTCACTGAAGGAGCTCGCCGCAGCCGTCAGCGGCAAACGGGCCGAGATGTGCGATCCGGCCCTCGCCCAGCGGGTCAGCGGATATGTGGTCGGCGGCATCAGCCCGTTCGGCCAGAAACGCCTGCTGCCGACTGTGATCGACGAGACGTGCGAGCTCTCCGACACGATCTTCGTCAGCGCAGGCAAACGTGGGCTCGACATCGAGATCGCTCCAGTGGATCTGATCCGGTTCCTCCGCGCCATCACTGCCGCGATCACCGTCGCCCGCTGACCCCCCCGCCCCCCGGCCGATCCATCCGAGGCTTTCATGCACGGCGAGGCTTTCACGCGCGGCGGGGCGCGCGCGAAAGCCTCGCCGCGCGGCAAAGCCTCGGGTGGTCAAGGGGTTTGCTGGCGGGTTGCCTGTTGGCGGCGAAGCGCCTCGATCCGCTGCACCCGGCTGCGAGGCGACGGATGCGTGGGGGTCAGACTGTCGCGAAGACTCGTCTCGGCCCCGACCTGGCTGTCCCGAGCCTGTTGATCAACTCGACGCAGCGCAACGGCCAGCTCCCTGCCGAAGCCCATCACCACCGCGCGCCGATCCGCTTCGAACTCCGACGTCCGGCCGGCACGGTTCGCGATCCGGTTGCTGATCAGCATGCCTGCGAGGAAGATCCACGAGAATCCCCTCAGCACCGCGCTGATCACCCTGCCGACAGCGCTGAGCGCAGTCGATTCGCTGACGAAGCTGTTGGTCGCGGCGGTCGCGACGTTGTGAAGGAAGAACCCGACTTCGGCCAGCAGATAGATCGGCATGCTGAGCCACTGGCGCACAGTGAGCACAACCGTGTGAAACCCCAGGTGGTGCGCCAACTCGTGTGCCAACACTCCAGTCATCTCATCGCGTGGAAGGGCCTCGATCGCGTACGACGTGACGACAAGCAACGAACCACCGCAGGCAAAGGCATTGAGGTCGTCCGACGGGAGCACCGCCAGCGTGTATCTGCGCGGGTTGATTCGGAGCTGCTGGGCGACGCTGCGCCAGGCCGGCTGCAGCCTGCGCGATTGGTCAGCAGTCGCTCGACGCGCACCGAGCATCCGCATCACGACGATGGTTTGCAGCGGTCGCCAGAACATCACCAACATTGCGACGAGGTGCGCGAGCGCGAACCACCAGAACGGGACGTGCCACAAGACCCTGATCGGGAGCCAGAACACCGAAAGCGCCAACAGCCACAACGGAACCAGGGTGACGATCGAGATGACGGAACCGAGCGTCGATCGTTCGAGCGAGCGATCGAGCGCGCGATGTCGTTGCCTGCGGTTCATGTCAGTTCCGGCAATCCGCGCACGCTCACCCGGGGACAATCTAGGGGCTGCACCAATGGGGTCCCGCCGCCGGCAGATGTGAGCGTTTCCGCTCGTGTCACCACATAGTGTGACGAGTCATCACCAACTCTCGCCCAAACCACCACGCAACGCGGTGCTCGACCACCCTCGGTCGATCTCTCCGCGTCTCCGTCAAGCTTGGTGAAAGTTCATGACAATCCGTGCACAGCGGAGGGCAAGTGTTTATCATTGCCTTCTGTGCTTGCGGTCACAGCCGGAGCAGGCGGTGGGGTTCAGACCCCAACAGCGGGAAGGAGGTGGGTGATGGTCACGAACGTCACGACCCGAACCCGCGCGACGACTCCTTCAGTACGCGAGCTGCTCGACCAGGCCAAAGCGTCCGAGCAGGAAGATGCCGGCGGAGCTCGGATCCTCGTTCAGCAGGCTCGTGTGCTCGCCCGCTCACAGGGCGACGAGGCAGGCGAGGCCGAAGCGTTCTACCGGTTGGCGAGTCTCGCCTACTACGGCGGCCAAGCCGACGAGGCCTTCGGCGTAGCCGTCGACGCCCGCGATCTTGCCCGCAAGTGCGGCGCGATCGTGGTCGAGGTCTGGGCGCTCAACCTGATGGGCATCGTCCACCTCAATGCCGGCAACCACACCGAGGCTCTGTCGTGCTGCCTCCGTGGGCTCGAGCAGTACCGCACCACGGACCACCGGGTGGATGAGGGAAACCTGCTCAACACCGTCGCCACCATTCACTATGAATTGGGTGATACCGATCGCGCAATCGTCACGTACGAAGCGGCGCTTGCGGCCAACCGCCAATTGGCCCGCCCCGATTTCGATGCGATCACGCTGGCCAATATGGCCCAACTCCGTGCCGAACGTCGAGAGTTCTTCCTCGCCGTCAGTCTCGGCGAGTCAGCGCTCGAGCTCTCCCGCGAACACGCGCCCGGTTTCATCCCTGAGATCCTCGCCAATCTCGGAGAGGCCTATGCGAGCCTCAGCGACCATGTGCGTTCGGCCGAGTGCTTCAACGAAGCTCTCCAGATCCTCGACGAACGCTCCCAGCGCGGCGCCGAAGGTAACCCGACCGCCGTCATCTCCGTGCGAACGGCTCGTGGCAAGGCCGCCATTGCCGAAGGCGACCTCGACCGCGCCGAGAAGGACCTCCTCACCGCACTCGACGTGGCCCAACGCGCCAACGTGCGGCCGTCCGAACTGAAGGCCCACGAGTTGCTGGCTGCTGTCTATAAACGACTCGGCAGGCACGAGGAAGCGCTCGCCCACCAAGAGGCACGTTTCGACCTCCACCAAGATCTGTTCAACGAGGGCACCGATCTACGGATCAAGACCCTCCAGATCGCCCACGACACCGAACACGCTCGCCAACAGGCCGAGATCCTTCGCCTCCGAACCAGCGAACTCGAGGCGCTGGTCAAGGGCCGGACCCACGATCTCGAGGAGTACCAGCTCGAAGCCTTCCAGCGCCTCGCCGTTCTCGCCGAGTTCCGTGACACCGATACCGGCGAGCACACCATTCGCGTCGGCGACCTTTCTGCCGAAATCGCTCACGAACTGAACGAGGACGGCGCGTGGTGCGAGCAACTCCGGCTCGCCGCTCGGCTTCACGACATCGGTAAGGTCGCCGTTCCCGATGCGATCCTGCTCAAGCCTGGTCCGCTCACCGTCGATGAGTTCGAGGTGATGAAGACCCACACGACGATCGGCGCCCAGATCCTGTCGGGCAGTACGTCACCTCTGATCCAGTTGGGCGCCGTCGTTGCCCTCAACCACCACGAACGGTGGGACGGCAGCGGATACCCAGCGGGTCTCGGTGGCGTCAACATCCCGCGCTGCGGCCGGATCGTGACCGTCGCCGATGTGTTCGATGCCTTGACGAGCGTTCGCGTGTACAAGCACGCCTGGTCTCAGGCGGACGCTGTGGCATACATCATCGGCGCTCGTGGCAGCCAGTTCGAGCCGGAGATCGTCGATGCCTTCCTTGCGGTGATCACCCGCCGAATCCCTGCGCTCCGCAATGTCATCAGCGACGGCCGGGTCGCAGCACCCAACCGTCAACACCACTGATCGCAACAGCGAACCCAAAGTAGGATCGCTGGATGGGAACGTCACGCGCCGAGCGGATCGAACTTCGGGCGCGGAATCCGAAGTGGAAGAACCCTCCCCTGCGGATCGAGATGCTCGAATGCATCAACTGCGACGCCTGCCTGCGCCACTGCCCGTCTCAATTCGGCGCGATCTTCAACCACGGCATCGACGTGGTCATCATTCCCGAACTCTGCAGCGGCTGCGACAAGTGCCTCCCGGTCTGTCCGGTGAACTGCATCTACCCGTTTCCCGAATGGGAGCAGGCAGGTTACGACAGCGAGTGGTGGGAGAACCCGTTGAGCCCGAACGACACGTACCGCTGATCTTGGCCGCTGCTCGCTGCCCGCCCTGCGTGTGCGCTAGAACTGTCTACTATGACTGAACAGTTGTTGCCCGGAGCCGAACCATGGTCGCTCATCGCGGGGAAGGACCGAGGGGCACTGGTCATCCACGGATTGACCAGCAACCCTGCGTCGATGCGCGGAATCGCCGACGCATTCGCTGCCGCCGGCTACGACGTGGAACTACCCCGGCTCCCGGGTCACGGCACCACCGTCGATGACCTCCTCACCACCGACTGGGCCGATTGGAGTGGCGAAGTCGAGACGGCGTACCAGCGCCTCGCCACCCGCTGTCGGACGGTGGTAGTTGTCGGCCTCAGCTTGGGTGGTGCACTGACGCTGTGGCTGGGCACCGAGCACCCCGAAATCGCCGGCCTCGTCTGCATCAATCCCGTGGCTCAGCCGCAACCATTCGAAATCATCGACATGATCGCGGGGGCCGTTGCCGACGGGACGGAGTTGTTCCCGGGCGTGGGCGGCGACATTGCGGATCCCGAGTCGTCGGAGAACGCGTACGACGGCACTCCGGTTGCCGGCCTGCTGAGCTTGCTCAACGCAGTAGCGGACTTCGCACAGGCATACCCAACGATGCGGATGCCGCTGATGCTGATGAACTCACCCCAGGATCACGTCGTCGAACCAGCGCAGGCAGAGTACCTTGCGACCCATTTCGGCGGACCGCTCGAGCGGATCACGTTGGAGCGCAGCTATCACGTCGCAACCCTTGACTACGACAAGGACCTGATCTGCGCCGAGTCCGTCGCGTTCGCGCACCGGGTGACCGCCTGATGCGCCTCGTGGGCGCTGTGTTGTCCAGCTTGCCCAGCCCGTCGAGCGGCAGCCTGAAGATCGGTCCACTCGACATCCATGCCTACGGCTTGATGATCGCGCTCGGCGTGGTGGCCGGCGTGTGGCTCATGGGGCGTCGATTCGAACAAAAGGGCATCGGCACCCGAGACGACGCGAACTCGATGGCGATCTGGGCAGTGTTGGCAGGCGTCATCGGCGCCCGGCTCTATCACGTGGCCACCGATTGGTCGAAGTTCGAGAACAACCTGACAGCAATCCCGAAGATCTGGGAGGGCGGTCTCGGCATCCCGGGCGGGTTGCTGTTCGGAATTCCCGTCGGGCTGTATTACCTCAAGCGCAAGGGCATTCCCGTTGGACTCGCCGCGAACTGTGGAGCCCCAGCGATCGCGCTCGCGCAATCGATTGGCCGATGGGGCAACTATTGGAACCAGGAACTGTTCGGCAGACCGACCACGTTGCCATGGGGTCTCGAGATCGATGCCGACAAGATTCCCGCCGGGTATCCGCCGGGCACGCTTTTCCATCCGACTTTCCTCTATGAGTCGCTGGCCAATCTCGCGTTGTGCGGGATCCTGTTGTTGATCGACCGGCGTTTCCGTGTTCGGCCGGGGCACCTGATGGCGATGTACCTGATGGGTTACGGGTTCATCCGGTTCTTCGTCGAGGGTCTGCGGATCGACGAAGCGCACAATGTCGGCGGTTTGCGCTGGAACCAATGGGTGGCGCTCGCAACGATCGCCGGCGCCGGTGTGTACATGCTGATCTCGTTCCGCCGCGCTGAACCCTTCGAAGACGACGCGGACGCGGAGACCGAGGCTGAGACGGAAACCGAAACCGAAACCGAAACCGAAACCGAGCCGGATTCCGAGACCGAGACTGAAGCCGAGCCAGATTCCGAGACCGAGACCGAGACCGAGACTGAAGCCGAGCCCGAGCCAGGGCCAGAGCCGGAGACGACCGAATCCGGACTGCTGTGATGGGCGCGTTCTCGGAGCCGGCGTTCGGCTCAAGCGGAGGGTAACCATGCTGATTCATCTCTCAGCGGCGCGCACCAGCGTCGTCGTGGATCTGGGTTTCGGTCCACCGGTGATCCGCCACTGGGGCGCTCGTGTTGGCGAAGGCACCGACCTCGAACGACTCGTCGCAGGCTCCATCCGGTCGATCGCAAACGGTGCACTCGACGCAGAAGCCCCGGTCTCGGTCGTTCCCGAGCATGGCAGCGGGTTCCCGGGCCGGCCCGGTCTCGCGGGGCATCGTCGACGCGGTGTCTCGTGGTCCGGGCCCGCATCCGATAGAACTCGGACGTCCCATGCGAAGCTTCGCCGAGGAGCACGACGCGGGCGTCGCCGATCCGATCGAGCAACGGGCCGAGATCGACCTCTTCGATGTCCCGAATCGGCTCGGCCGCTTCCCGGATCAACCGCGCGACGCCCCGAGGCCCTGGGTTGCCGCTCGACACCACGCCCGGCCCGGTCCACCCGGCCTGGCCCACCAGCGGGACGAAC
>JANOEM010000729.1:0-27272 GCA_031413195.1 Actinomycetes bacterium | reverse complement strand
GAGCTCTACCAGAGCCGGGGGATTGGCGAGTGCGGCGATCGGGATGCGACCGACGAGATGGGGGGCGAGCCATGCCATCACCCGCAGGTCCTTGCGGACCAGTGTGCTGACCGAAGGGCGCTGCACCTTGACGACGACCTGCTCACCGGTGCGCAGTGTCGCGGCGTGCACCTGCGCGATCGAGGCGGCCGCCAACGGAGTCGTGTCGAATGAGGCAAACAGATCTTCGATCCGTGCCCCGAGATCTGTCTCGACGGTGTTGCGGACGTCCTCCCAGGACTCTGGAGCGACCTGATCGCGGCACAGCTTGAACTGAGTGACGAGTTCCGTCGGGAAAAGCCCGTCTCCGCTGGAGATGATCTGCCCGAGCTTGATGTAGGTAGGGCCGAGGGCCTCGGCTGCACGCCGAAGCCGCAATGAGACGTCGGTACGGCTGGCCTCGACGCTCGAGTACCGACGTCGCCGTTTGCGAACAGCCCAAGGGATCAACGCGAGGCCGAGCCGACCTGCAACGGTGATCACCCTGGTTCCGGGTGGGACCCGGCTCGGTTTGGTCAGGCGGGGCACCTCGGCGACTGCCGCGGCACGCAGCTTCGAAGCGAGCGGCAGCCATGCGACCTTGTTGCGGTCGAGCATCCACGGTCCGGACTCACTGAACGCACCCCACGTCTGATCATCGGGAGTCATCTCAATCGTCTGTGCCACCCGAGCAGTCTGACGGCTCGATCCCGAATGCACACGCCGCTCCGCAACATTTGCATCGACTCTCGACTCGGCGAGGTGGGGTTCAAGACCCGGCGGCACCGTGGGCGTGGTCGCAGAGCCGCTCTTCGCCCTCTTGAATCTGGCCGGCACCAACCCCTTCGAGCGCTGCGAAGGGTCCGCAGGGATGGGGTTGGATCCAAACGTGGATCATTGGCGAGCCGAGACCCTTGACCAAGCCGGCGGGGCATTCGCCCTCGGCATTTGTGAGGCCCGCAACCTTTGGCGCGTCGGGGTCGGGGGTGTAGCACAGGTTGTTGTGGATGTGCCATTGGGTCAGCGCGCCGCCGATGTCTGGAACGTCGGCGAGAGCCACTGAGTCCGGCAACATGAACATTGCCGACATCAGCTTCTTCGAGCCGTCGGCTTGCGGTTGATACACCAGGCTCTCGGGGTAGTCGGGGTCAAGAATCACGTCGTCGTTGACCCAAGCCCGTTGCACGTAGTGCTCGAGGCCCAAGGCTCCGTCGCCGATCGAACGGAAACCCGCTGCCTCGGCGACGGCCGGGTCGCTCCACTGCGGCAAACGGGCAAGGGTGAGCGCGATCAGGTTCTCCGCACGTGCTTGCTGCTGTGGGGTCACGCCCGCGACCCCGCCGAGGTCGATCGGCAACGTCGGGTCGTACGGCACTGGAGCCACAACCGCAGCAGCGGTGGCCGAAGCGGTGTCGTGCGAGTGCGCGGTCGTCGGTGTTGCTGCTTCGGCCGTGGCCGCACCAGGGGTAACCGCCGCCGGGAGGACCGGAGCTGGCTGTGCGCCGTGATCATGTGGAACGGATTCGTCGATCACGACGGCTGCTGCTCCTGCTGTGACGCCAGCTGTGACTCCGGCCGCTGCCGTTGCGCCAGCGGAATCGACGGTCGCAACGCCGTGATCGTGGGGAGCGGCTTCCGAGCCGTGGTCGTGGTTCGCTCCGGCGAGCATCGCGGGGAGGGTGATTGCAAGAACTGCGAGGCTGGGTACCGCCAACGAGCTCCTCTTGGCAGATCTCCAGCCGATCATGGCCGCGGAGAATGCAAGCGCAGCCGCGATCGCTCCGAGAATCGCGCATGCCGTATCGGCGAACTGGGCGGCCTCGCGTTGTTCGAGGCCACCGATGAAGGAAACGCCGGACAGGCGCGTCAGCAGCCAACCGCCGACTGCCGCGAGATTGATCGCTGCACCGAATGCTGCGATCCAACGGCTCGGTTGCATCAGCGCGACCAAGCCCCACCCGAGCTGCAACACCGCTGTCGCCACGAAAACGCGCCCAAGCGTGATGTGTTCGGCGTGAATGCCGATTGCGCCGGCATGGATCGCACCGGCTCCGAGTGATGCAATCGCTGCTACGGCCAAGCCGGGAAGGCGGAGCACGGTACCGGACGCTGTCTCCTCGTCCGACGCTGACATCGATACGCCGGCTGCGGAGCCGGCTGTCGCGTTTGGTGGGATCGCGATCGTCATGGTTCTCCTTTATTCGGAACGGACGAATCTTACGCCCTCGACGAAGAACAACGCAGGCAGGCAACCGGTTCGGGTCAGAGGAACTTCGGTGGACGTTTTCCGCGCAGCGCCGCCACACCCTCGCGATACTCGGCAGTTCCCATCGCCGAGTCCATCAGCCGCTTCGAGTCCTCGATCGACGCGCCGACGTCATGGCGCAGCAAGTCGTCGTAGAGCTGTGCCTTGGTGATGCGAACAGCATTCGGCCCTGCGCCGGTGGCGATTGCGCGGGCGTACCGCAGCGCCTCCGACAACGTCGCGTCGCCATCTTCGGCGACGCCGTTCCAGATCCCCCAATCCTCGGTCTCGGCCGCGGTGAAGACCCGGCCAGACAACAACAGGTCTGCGGCTCGGGTGACACCGACGATGCGGGGCAGGATCCATGTCGTGCCGTATTCGGCGGGCAGACCAAGGGCCGGGGCCGCAGTGGTCATTCTGGCCGGCGCCGATGCGAAACGGAGATCACAGAACAAGGCGAGCGCGAGGCCGATTCCTGCACAGGCCCCGTTGACCGCCGCAATGATTGGGAAGCGCATCGCGAACTGGAACGAGAAGTCGTGGTCGAACTCCGGCCGTATACCGAATCCCGGAGTCGCCACGTCAGCGCCCAGACCGGTGTCGTAACCCCCACGTTCGGCGTGACCGGCAAGGGCGGCGCTGTCTCCGCCGACACAGAATGCGGGTGGTGTCCCGGTGACCACGACCGCGCGGACATCGGGATCGCTGTCCAACGCAGCGAGGATGAAGCGGTACTCTGCGTGCATCCTTCCCGTCCATGCGTTGTGGCGATGGGGGCGGTCGAGCCAAACCGTCGCGACGTGGCCGTCCACCTCGTAGCGGGTGCTCTTCAGGTCCACCGAGGACCCCCGCTATGCCCAGCCGTTGTCGCGTCGCGCCCGCCAACTGTCGCCCCACAGCGCGTCGAGCAGGGGCTCGGCGAACTCGGGCCGGCAGACGACGAAGTCCGGCAGCCATGCATCGCGTTCGTTGTAGACGAGCGGTGAGCCGTCGATCCGGCTGACGTGCATGCCCGCCGCCTCGGCGACCGCAGCCGGTGCTGCCGAATCCCACTGATACATGCCACCGTCGTGGATGTAGATGTCCGCCTCACCGATCACGACGGCCATCGCCTTTGCCCCGGCCGATCCGAGTCGGACCGCTTCGCAGCCGAGCTCGTTCGCGACCACGACGGCTGCATACGGCGCTCGGTTTCGGCTGGTGATCAGGCGCGGCTTGTCGAATCGTCGGGTCGGCATGGGCGACGCCGGATCGGTTGCGAACACGAGATCCATCGCCGGCAGGCTGACAGCCGCCGCAGTGAGGCTGCCCGTCTGCCACAGCGCGACATGGACAGCCCAGTCATGGCGACCACGCTCGCCGAACTCGTTGGTGCCGTCCAGCGGATCGACGATCCAGACGCGATCCGAGGTGAGTCGAGCCGAGTTGTCGGCGCCTTCCTCGGAGAGGACAGCGTCGTCGGGCCTGACTGCAGCGAACTGCTGCATCAAATACTTATGGGCGGCGAGGTCACCGTTGTCCATCACCTGCCACGGTGGCTTACCGTCTGCGAACATCTGCTCCCGCAACTCGATGAGCAGTTGCCCAGCTTCGACCGCAAGCCGAGTCGCCAGTTCGGCGTCGGTCTCGACGCCGGACCGATCGAGTTCGGGGGTAGCGGTCATCGAGCGAGGGGCTTGTACTTGATCCGGTGCGGTTGATCGGCGGCCGAGCCGAGTTCCTTGCGGCGCCACGCCTCGTATTCGCTGAAGTTGCCCTCGAACCAACGGACCTGGCTGTCGCCTTCGAAGGCCAGCACGTGGGTGGCGATGCGGTCGAGGAACCAACGATCGTGGCTGATGACGACTGCGCACCCGGGGAACGCGTCGAGCGAGTTCTCGAGCGCACGAAGCGTGTCGACGTCGAGGTCGTTCGTTGGTTCGTCGAGCAGCAACACGTTGCCGCCGGTCTTGAGCAGCTTGGCCAGATGGAGCCGGTTGCGTTCGCCACCGGACAGGTCGCCGACCCGCTTCTGCTGATCACTGCCCTTGAAGTTGAAGCTGGCGACGTAGGCGCGACCGTTGACCTCGCGGTTGCCGACCTTCATGTGCTCGATGCCGTCGGTGATCTCCTCGTACACCGTTGCGTCGTCGTTCAAGCTGTCGCGGCTCTGATCGACGTAGGCCAACTGCACGGTGTCGCCGATCGTGACGGTGCCCGAGTCTGGCGATTCCTGGCCGGTCAGCATCTTGAAGAGCGTGGTCTTGCCGGCGCCGTTTGGTCCGATGATGCCGACGATCCCGGCTCGTGGCAGCGAGAACGACAGATCCTCGACCAGCAAGCGGTCACCGAACGCCTTGGCGAGATGGTCGACCTGGATCACCGTGTCGCCGAGGCGTTTGCCTGCCGGGATCATGATCTCGAGCTTGTCAGGACCGCGTTCGGCGGCCTCGGCTTCGGACGCGAGCTTGTCGTATGCCGACAGCCGGGCCTTGCCCTTTGATTGGCGTGCCTTGGGCGACATCCGGACCCACTCGAGCTCGCGCTCGAGCGAACGACGCCGGTTTTCGTTGCTCTTCTCTTCCCGCGCGAGGCGTTCCTGCTTCTGCTCGAGCCAACTGGAGTAGTTGCCCTCGAAGGGGATTCCCCGGCCACGATCGAGTTCGAGGATCCACTTCGCGACGTTGTCGAGGAAGTAGCGGTCGTGGGTGATCGCGACAACGGTGCCGCTGTAGTCCTTGAGGAATCGTTCGAGCCATTCGACGCTCTCGGCATCGAGATGGTTGGTGGGCTCGTCGAGGAGCAACAGGTCGGGGTGGCTGAGCAGCAGCCGGCACAACGCGACCCGTCGCCGCTCGCCGCCGCTGAGGGTGGTCACGTCGGCGTCGTTCGGGGGGCACCGCAGCGCGTCCATTGCGATCTCGACGTTTCGTTCGAGGCTCCACGCGTCGGTTGCGGCGATCTTGTCTTCGAGCTCGGCCTGCAGTGCGCCGATCTTGTCGTAGTCGGCGTCGGGGTCGGCCCACATCGCCATGACGTCGTTGTAGCGATCGAGGACGCTCTTGATCTCGCCGACACCGTCCATCACGTTGCCGAGGACGTCCTTGGCTGGGTCGAGCTGCGGTTCTTGGGCGAGGTAGCCGACACTGAAACCGGGCGTCAGCCGGGCTTCTCCGCTGAAGCCGTCATCCAGGCCCGCCATGATCCGCAACAGGCTCGACTTGCCGGCGCCGTTTGAACCGAGCACACCGATTTTGGCCCCCGGATAGAACGAGAGCGAGATGTTCTCGAGCACCGTCCGATCGGGCGGGTAGTGCCGGGCAAGCTTGTAACAGGTGTAGATGAACTCGTGAGCCATGAGATCGCCAAGACTACCGCCGCGTCGCCGGTCGGGCGATCGTGAACAGATCGTGAACGGGGGGCTCGTGGGAGTTGCTACCGTTCGTCATGCCCATCGATCCGCCGCCGACGATGGCGACGCGTCGAGTTACGTCACTGCCGCTGACGGCACAAGCCACGGTAGAGGGTTCGATCATCCTGGCGGGGGTGTGTTCGTTGTTCGCGGGCACGCTCGGAGCGGTCGCTTGGGTGATCGGAGACAACGCAACGTCGGGCTTCGAGCTCGTCTCGATCATTCTGGCGATCGCTGCCACGGGGACAGGTGGCCTTGCTGCTGTTTGCAGAAATCCTCTCGGCGTTGCGATCGGCGGGGGCGGAGCGACGCTGCTCGTCGGCGATGCGCTGGACCTGGTCGGTCGACAACTCGGCGCCGATGGCGGGTCCGGGTCGTTGGCGACGACAGACGACAAACTGCTGGTCGCCGCCGGCGTCGTCGGGCTGGTGGCGATAGCGACCGGATTCGGTTCGCTGCAAGCCGACGACGAACGACGGGTCGCGTCGCGAGCGGCGCGCGGCGGGGGCGGGTCCGCAGGTGCTGCCGTCGCTCTCGTCGGCTTCGTGCCCGTCTTCGCAATAGCGGTGATCATGCGCGCCGATGAGACCCAGGATGCGCTTCAGATCGGCGCGCTCAGTGCGTACGTCGTGGTCGGTGTCGTCATCGCTGTCGGAGGTCTGCGCGGAGGCCGTCCCGTGATTGCGTCGGTGGTCGCTGCATGTGTTCATCTCCCGATTTGGGTCGGGCTGGCAAAGGGTCAGAGTGATGCAACCATCGCCGTGTGGATCGGTCTCGCAGCGTTGGTTGCCGTCGCTGCGCTTGGCCTGACGTGCGCTCAAGCCTCGCGAGTGCCGACGAACCATCAGGACCGGCAAGCGGTGGACCAAGCCGAGCTCATACCCGCGTGGTTTGCGAAGCCCGTTGGTTCGGTCCCGGGTCAATGGGCCGCCGATCCGTTCGGGCGATTCGAGAGCAGGTATTGGAACGGTGAGCAATGGACCGAGCACGTGCTCTCGAACGGAGCGGCGGCGACCGATCCGATCTGAGAGCTCGGGTCGTGTCCGCCCGATGATGCGGCGACGATGACGCGGCGACGATGACGCGGCGACGGTCGCTCGAAGTTGCTACCGTGCGGCGATGGCCTTCAACATTCCGCCGATGAGGGTTCCCCCCGTGCCGCGGGTACCACCGGTGCCGCGGATTCACAAGCCCCGGCTTCCGATGCGGCTTCCGCAGGGGGTGAAGGCCCCCGGCGTGCCGATCGCCGCCGGATTCCTGACGATCGCGTCAGGGTCCCTCGCTGCAGTGCCGTTCATCGACAACTTCGACGGCACCGATACCAACACCCGGGTTGCGTTCATCGTGTCGATCACCGCCGCCGTGGTCGGCGGGGTCCTGACGCTGGTTCTGTTCGCATTCGGACCACCGATTGCTGCTGGTGGGGTCGCGCTCTTCGTGGGCGTCGGTTTGTCGCTCGCAATCAGCAGGTTCGGTGTCGACACGGCTTTCTCGTCGACCGAATCGAAGTTGGTGCTCGCGGCGGCAGCCTGCGGGTTGATCGGGTTCTGTCTGTGTGCGTCGATGTTCCTTGGCCGAGCGTCCGCAGTTCCTGGCGCGATTATCGCGGTTCTCGCACTCGTCACGGTTTTCTGCACCGGAGCACTGATCCGAATCGACGACAGCCGCAGCGCGATCCAGATTGGCGTGTTGTCGGGTTCCTTGATCGTCGCCATCTTGATCATGATCGGTGGCCTGAAAGGCCGTTGGGGCGCGATAGCTTCGTTCGTCGCCGCGGGTGCACAACTGCCCGGTTGGCTCGAACAGGTTCAGAATCGCGGCGACCGTGCCGCTGCCACGGTGATCGGGCTCATTGCCATTCTGGGGATCATTCTTCTCGCGGCTGTCGCGGTGATCCTTGCTGCGACTCGTTCGGCCGAGGGTGCTTACGGCCAGGGTCCGCAGCACGCCACCGTCTCGCCGGTTGTCCAACCAATGGTCCAGCCGTACTCCATCCCGGTCGGTGGTCTCGAGACTCGAGTCGGGCCGGTCCTGATGCCGGTGAGCGTCGTGTCCGCCGGAACAATCGGCACGAGTGAAGGCGCTGAGGCCGGTGCCGTGTCGACCATGACCGAGGTGGCTGGGCAGTGGGCCACTGATCCGTACTTGCACTACGAATTGCGTTACTACGACGGCCACCGCTGGACCGAGCACGTTTCCTCTGCCGGGGTGACAGGGATCGACCCGGTCGACTGAGCACCCGGAATCGCGCCAACCCGGGGATTGCTACGGTTGGTCGATGATCTCGTATCCGCCTCTGCCTCCGCCGCTGTCGATCTCGTCCCGACCGCCGGCCGGCCTGATGATCGGTGCCGGCTTGGCCGGCGCCATCGCGGCGCTCGGTGCCGGCCTGAGCGGGTTCTTACGCGCCTTCGCCCAACAGGCCTTCGTCGACTTCGGCTGGATCGGCGTGATGGAGGTCGCTGCCATCGTCGCATTGGTGGGTTCGGTGCTCGCTTTGATGCAACACGAGGCGGGTCCCCCCATCGTTGCGGGCGCCGGTACCGTGATCGCCGTCGTCGTGGCCACGACCGTCACGTCCAAGCGGTTCGAGATGTCCGAGTTCCTCGAGGACCTTCCGGTTCGGGGTCCTCTGTTCCTCGCAGCCGGCCTCGCCGGATCGACCGGTGCGGTCTTGGGGCTGATCAGTCTCAGGGGGCGAGGCAAACGAGTCATCGGCGCCGTCAACTCGGTGCTCGCGGTCGGGGTTCTGGCATGTCACGCTGCAGTCTTTCGACTGGACGAGATTCGGATTGACTTCAATGTCCGACCATTCCTGGGAGTCGTCGTGATCGTCGTCGTGATGGTCGTTGGTTCGTTCGTCGGGCGCGCCGGCGCAGCGGTGGCCACCGCCGGAGCAGCCTGCCTGTTCCCGTTGTACAGTGCGCTCGCCGAGGGCAGCGCCGGTCGACGAGAGGGTCTTGCTGCCGTGGCGGCCGCAGCTCTGGCCGTGATCATCGTGCTCTCACTCGTCGCAGTGGTCCTCGCCAGTCGTGAGCAGACGCTGCATACGTTTTCATCGTCCCCGCAGCCGTTCGAACCGACCGGTTTCGCGACGCCGGCCTACGCGACGCCGGCGTACCTGACGTCAGGTCACGCGACGCCGGCCGCCGGATCGGCTCATCCGTTGCCGCCGATCGCCGAGGCGACCACGGTTTCAGCGACCGGGTTGTTCGGTCAAGACACTCCGACGGCCGAGTCTGGCGTTGTCGCATCGACTGGAGCTCAGTGGGTGGCGGACCCCTACGGACGTCATCAGATGAGGTACTGGGACGGACGGCTCTGGACGCAACATGTCTCCGACGGTGGAGTGGCCGGCACCGATCCGCTTTGAGCGAGGGTCTCGGTGCTACGTTCGTCTCACTTCAACTTCTACGACACGAGGGGGTCGCTCCGATGGAGCTTCTGACACGCACCGGACTCACGTTCGGCTTCCGATGGCTGCATGTTCTCTTCGGCATCGCTTGGATCGGCCTGCTCTACTACTTCAACATGGTCCAGGTGCCCGCCTTCGCGGCGTACGGCGACGAGGGTAGAGCCCGCAACATCGCGATCGACAAGGTCGCTCGCCGTGCCCTGTGGTGGTTCCGGTGGGCAGCGGTGTTCACACTCGGTTCCGGCCTGATCATCATCGGTATCACCGAGAACTACATGAAGGGCTTCATGAGCGCGGACAACGGGTTCGGCGCTGGTCACAACTCCGTTATCTTGGTCGGCATGGTGTTCGGCATCACGATGGCCGCCAACGTGTGGATGGTCATCTGGAAGAACCAGAAGCTGGTGTTGGCCAATGCGGTGAACGTGCTCGGCGGGAGCGACGCCGATCCAGCGGCCGCAGGTGCCGGCAGGGCCGCGTTGCTGGCCAGTCGCCAGAACACGGTGTTCTCCGTTTCGATGCTGTTCTTCATGGTCGGCGCCTCTCACTTCTACTCCGGCGCCTTCTCCGGAGCCAGCAGTGGTCAGGCGTGGACCTTTGCTCTGATTGCGATCGTGATCGGCGCGGTGCTTGAACTGAACTGCCTCGGAATCATCGGTGGCAAGGCCAACACCAACAAGCTGCTCTGGCCGTATGAGAACCACAAGAACGCGATCATTGCCGCGTTCAGCCTCTGGGCGGTGCTGTGGATCCTCAGCGAGATCATCCTCGGCTGATCGATCACTTCACGGGCGATCACTTCACGGGCGATCACTGCACGGTCAGGGTTGCCTTCATGTTGTCGTGGCCGGGGACCAGGCAGAGCAACTGGTAGGTGCCTGGCGCAAGATCGAACTCGCCGGTGTCGATTTCCCCGCTCTTGCCCACCTTGAGCTCGCCGGGAAGGGTCCTTTTGTCGGAGTCGACGAACACCATCGAATGCAGTTGTGTGTCCCGGTTGACCAATGCAACGGTGTTCGCACCAGCGGTTGCCTCGTAGCTGTCCTGGCCGAATTTGAGTCCCGGGCCCGCTTCGACTTCGAGGTCGACGTTGGCAGGAACCGTTGCTGGGGCGCTGTTCGAGTCGCTGCCGCCACAGGCGGAGAGCGCGACGGCCAACAGCCCGGCAACGCTGGTCGTGATGATCGTGCGGCGGGTCATGCCGGGCATTGTATAAGTAGAAACTTTCTTTAATCAAGGTGCCCCATGTCTCATGGAGCGTTGCTGAATCGGTGCGCCTCCAACAGCGGGGGCAGGGGACGAGCGTGCCTCGTTCGAGGGCGCAGCTCCGGGTACCATTCCTCACGATGTCAACGCAACACGAACCTGCTCAGTCCTTCGGCGCGAACTCGTGGTTGGTCGACGAGATGTACGAGCACTATCTGGCAGATCCGACAGCGGTCAGCGAAGCGTGGCAGGAGTTCTTCTTCGACTACAAGTCCGCGACCGGCTCGTTGGTTCATCATCTTGACCTGACGGTTGCCGACGTCGGCGCCATCGCTCCGGTTGCGACGGCCGCGCCCCCCGCACCCGCGACCACACCCGTAACATCGCCGGCAGCGATCGAGTCGTCCACCTCGTCGGGAGTTCAAATCGGCGAACCGATCCGCGGCGCCGGCGCCGCGATCGCCGCCAACATGGAACGCAGCCTCGCCGTCCCGACTGCGACGTCGTTCAGGAATGTGCCGGCGAAGTTGCTCGAGGTGAACCGCAAGGTGATCAACGGCTACCGAACGCGGGCCGGCCAGAGCAAGATCAGCTTCACCCATGTCATCGGATTCGCGATTGCGCGTGCGATCGCAGACGCGGTACCACAGATGAACAACAGCTTTGTCGAGGGCGACGACGGCAAACCCCGGATCATCCGCAACGTCGGGGTCAACATCGGACTCGCCGTCGATGTCGCCAAGTCCGACGGCAGTCGCACCCTGGTCGTGCCCGTGCTCCGCGACGCGAACACGCTCGACTTCGGTGGTTTCCTCGCGGCCTATGAGGAGATCATCCGCAAGGTCAAGAACAACAAGCTCACGATCGCGGATTTCCAGGGGGCGACCATCTCGCTCACCAACCCGGGCACGATCGGCACCGTCCAGAGCGTGCCCCGGCTGATGCCGGGCCAGGGGGTCATCGTCGGCGTCGGCAGTATCGACTACCCGGCCGAGTTCCAAGGCACCGACGAGCGGACGCTCGGATCGCTGGGGGTCTCCAAGATCGTGACGATCACCAGCACCTACGACCACCGGATCATCCAGGGCGCCGAGAGTGGCATGTTCTTGAAGCGGGTTCACGAACTGCTGATGGGTGAACACGGGTTCTACGAAGCGTTGTTCACCGATCTCGGCGTGCCGTACGAGGCCGTCAAATGGAGAACCGACGTCAATCCGATCAACAGCGAAGAAGCGATGCTGCACAAACAGATGCAGGTTGCGACGCTGATCCGGGTGCATCGTGTCCGCGGCCACTTAATCGCCGATCTCGATCCGCTCCGTTGGAAGCACCCGATCATGCCGAAGGAACTCGACCCGGCGACGTACGGCTTGACCATCTGGGACCTCGACCGCGAGTTCCTCACAGGGGGCGTCGGTGGTGTCGACAAGCAGCGCCTCGGCGACCTGCTCGGAGTCCTCCGCGACGCGTACTGCCGCACGATCGGCATCGAATACATGCACATCCAGGACACCGACGAGCAACAGTGGATCCAGGCTCAGGTCGAAGGTGTGCATCATGTTTTCACCAAAGAGGACAAGCGGCGCATCCTCGAACGGGTCAACGCAGCCGAAGCCTTCGAGAAGTTCCTCGCGACCAAGTACGTCGGGGCGAAGCGATTCGGCCTCGAAGGAGCGGAGTCCGCGATCCCGATCCTGGATTCGATCCTCGGCGACTCAGTCGGAGCAGGCCTCGATTCGGCCGTCGTCGGGATGGCCCACCGCGGCCGTTTGAACGTGCTCGCCAATCTGATGGGCAAGAGCTACGACCAGATCTTCAAGGAGTTCGAGGGTCACGTCGATCCAACGTCGGTTCAGGGCTCCGGCGACGTGAAGTACCATCTTGGAGCGACGGGCAAATACGAGAGCGCGACGGGCGCCGACATCAAGGTCGAACTCGCCGCGAACCCGAGCCACCTGGAAACGGTCGATCCGATCGTGCTCGGGATCGTGCGGGCCAACCAGGACCGGATCGAACCAGCGGGTTCTTTCCCATCTCTGCCGATCTTGATCCACGGAGACGCTGCGTTCGCCGGCCAAGGGCTCGTCGCCGAGTGTCTTGCGATGAGTGACATCAACGGCTACCGGGTCGGTGGAACGATCCATCTGATCATCAACAACCAGATCGGTTTCACGACCAGCCCGAAGTTCGCGCGCAGTTCGCTGTACTGCAGCGATGTCGCCAAGACCGTGCAGGCGCCGATCTTCCATGTCAACGGCGATGACCCCGAGGCATGCGTACGCGTGGCTCAGATGGCCTTCGCCTATCGACAGCAGTTCCACAAGGATGTTGTCATCGATATGGTCTGCTACCGGCGCCATGGACACAACGAGGGTGACGATCCCAGCTACACCCAACCCTTGATGTACAAGGCGATCGCCGAGCGGCGAAGTGTGCGAAAGCTCTACGTCGAAGCACTCGTCAAGCGCGGCGAGTTGACCCTCGACGAAGCCGAACTGGCACTGCAGGACTTCCAGAGCAAGCTGCAGGTGGCGCTCGACGAGACTCGTGCCCACGCGCCCGAGGCGGTCAAGGTCGCTCGCCCACCGAAGCCTCAGGGTGTCCTGCCACACGTGGAGACTGGCGTCGATCGCGCCGTGCTCGACCGGATCTTCGACCGTCTCACCGAATACCCGAACGGTTTCACGCCGCATCCCAAGCTCGTTCGCCAGTTCGATGCTCGCGCCAAGCTGTATCACGATGCCGGTCTCGTCGACTGGGCGACGGGAGAGGCATTGGCGATCGGCTCACTCGTGATGGAAGGCACGCCCGTGCGGATGTCGGGCGAGGACACCCGTCGAGGTACGTTCAGCCAGCGCCACGCGGCGCTCATCGACTACGAGAACGAGGTCAACTGGATCCCGCTCGACGACCTCCCCGATGCCACGGGCAAGTTGTGGATCAACGATTCACTCTTGAGCGAGTACGCCGCCGTTGGTTACGAATACGGCTACGCCCACGCCAATCACGATGCGTTGGTGATTTGGGAGGCCCAGTTCGGCGACTTCATCAACGGCGCCCAGATCATCATCGACCAGTACATCGTCGCTGCAGAGGACAAGTGGGGTCAGGGCAACGGCCTGGTTCTGCTCCTGCCGCATGGGTTCGAGGGACAAGGCCCTGAGCACAGTTCGGCCCGGATCGAGCGATTCCTCCAGTCGTGCGCCGAGGACAACATCCAGGTGTGCAACGCAACGACCGCGGCGCAGTACTTCCACCTTCTTCGTCGGCAAGTGCGACGCGCAGTCCGTAAGCCGCTGATCCTGTTCACCCCGAAGTCAGCGCTGAGAATGGCGCAGTCCCGATCGGCTGTCGACGAACTTGCGGCGGGCTCGTTCCAAGAGGTTCTCGACGATCCCACTCCGGGGCTCGACAGACAGGCCGTGAAGCGCGTCGTGTTCTGCAGCGGCAAGGTGGCATGGGACGCGTTCGCCGAACGAGACAAGCGAGCCGTGCCGGCGGCTGTTGTCAGAGTCGAGCAGTTGTATCCGTTTCCGGCCGACCAGATGCTCGAGATCATCGAGGGGTACCCGAACGCCAAGGAGCTGGTCTGGCTTCAGGAGGAGCCTGAGAACATGGGTCCGTGGAACTTCGTCGAGGGGCGTGTGTGGCGGGTCAAAGAGCGCGGATACGACCTGCGCCACGTTGCCCGGGTCGAGAGCGGTAGCCCGGCGACTGGGTCGAAGACGATCCATGACCAAGAGCTCGCCGATCTGATGGATGGCACCTTCGCCGGTCTGTGAGCGTTCAGAGCTCGATCTGGAGGGCCTCGGCTAACGCACGGAGCGCGATTGCCGGATCGCCGACCTTGATCGTCGTCATCCCCATCGCCGCTGCAGGCTTGAGGTTGATCCCGAGGTCGTCGAGAAAGACGCAGTCTGCGGGTCGTACACCGAGCGATTCGCATGCGATCTCGTAGAACCGGGGCTCGGGCTTTCGAACGCCGACCTTACTGCTCTCGATGATCGCGTCGAACCGGCTCATGACAAGTCTGATCGCTTCGGTGCGAGCGTCGGGCGAACCGTTGGTCCCGGCGTCATGGCTGACCACGTTGTTGGTCAGGCAGGCGGTCTTGAGCCCGGCCGCCTTCACGGTGTCGAGAGCCGAGACCATTTCCGGACGGATCTCACCCGCAAGCAGCGCTAGGACATCGGAACCTCGGACTTCGTGGCCGAGTGCTCGTGCTTCAGCTGCGAACGCGTTGTCGAAGTCGGTGGGAGTGATCTCGCTGCGCTCGAGCAGAGCCCACGCATTCGAATCTGGATTGGTCGCATTGACCGAGCGGATGAAGTCGCGAGGAAGACCCATCTGGTCCTCGTGATGGTTGAAAGCTTCGAACGGACTGGACAGGATGACCCCGCCGAAGTCCCACAGTACGGCCGTGAACACCCGACGATCGTAGATGCGGGGAGCCGGAGATGCTTGACTGGCAGTGTTATGCCTCAACACGTCATCGTCGACGGATCGAATTTGGCCACAGAGGGCCGAACCCTTCCCAGTCTCAAACAGCTCAACGAAGCCATTTCGGCGTACAGAGCTGACCATCCCGATGCGTTGATCACTGTGGTGGTCGATGCAACCTTCGGCCACCGGATCGATCCCAAGGAAGTACCGGCGTTCGAGAAGGCGGTCGAAACCAACGCGTTCGTCGCTCCGCCTGCGGGCGCGGTCGGCCGTGGCGACGGGTTCATCATCAACATCGCTCAGAAAGCCAATGCGTGCATCCTGTCCAACGACAGTTTCCAGGAGTTCCACGGCGAGTACGCCTGGCTGTTCGACGAGGGCCGTTTGATCGGTGGCAAGCCCGTGCCGCACGTTGGTTGGGTGTTCGTCAATAGGGTGCCCGTCAGAGGCCCCACCAGCCGCCGCTCGGTCAAGGAACAGAAGGTCGTCGACAAGTCTCCAAGTCGTGGTCGCGGTCGCAAAGCCTCGGCCGAGGCGACTCTGGCGATTCCGGCGGTCTCTGCAGATGGGCCGATGCCGATCCCGAAGTCGCCTCCTCCTGGTGCGGTACTACCCAATCAGCGGCGTCCTCGAACGATCGAGCCGGTCGCGCAGCAGCCTTCGACTCCCGAGCAGAAGGCGGCCGGCCGGAGCAATCAGGGACGCCAGGTTGCGGCGAGCAAGTCGACCAATGATCTGCTCGTGTTCTTGTCGTTCGTCGAGCACTACCCGGTCGGGACTGCCGTGACTGCTGTCGTCGAGACCTATTCCTCTCATGGCGCCTACGTCGCGATCGATGAGGCGAAGGGTTATGTTCCGTTGCGGCTGATGGCAGACCCTGCGCCGCGCAGCGCGAGGGAAGTGATGGCAATCGGCGAGACGATCACGCTCGTCGTCAGCAGCTTCGGCCCGGCCCGCCGAAGTATCGACCTCGCGGTCCCCGAGATGGCCCCGCCGCCTCCGATCGCTACGCCACCGAGGGTTCGCAAGGCGACAACCGCGAAGACAACTGCGAAGACAGACGCGAAGACAGACGCGAAGACAGACGCGAAGACAGACGCGAAGACAGACGCGAAGACAAATCCAGCTCAGCGCACGCCGACCAAGCACCGTGCTTTGCCGCCTGTCGAAGCGTCTTCGGAGCTTGCCCCGGCGAAGGTATCGAAGGCCGTCAAGACCCCGCACACGGCGAAGGCGGCGAAGGCGGAGAAACCAACGAAGCAGGCAAAGGCAACCAAGACCGCCGACACGGCCCAGCCGAAGCCGCCACAACCGCAGCCACAGCAATCGAAGTCCCCGAAGGCTGCAAAGGCCGCGGGGGCCCAGACAGCAACTTCAGCAAGTACGGCCAAGACCGCGAAGACTGCCAAGACAGCGAAAGCCGCCACGATCGCTGAGCCGAGTAGCTCCCCGTCGCCGCGACGGCGGTCGGCGGCAACGAAGGACCGGTCGTGACGATGCGGATCGCGACCTGGAACGTCAACTCTTTGAAGGCTCGGCTCGGTCGGGTCGAGGAGTGGCTTGTCGATGTTCAACCCGATGTCCTCTGCATGCAGGAGACCAAGCTCAGCGACGATGCGTTCCCGGCGCTCACATTTCAGGCGTTGGGTTACGAGTCCGCACATCATGGCCAGGGCCAGTGGAACGGCGTCGCGATCCTGTCGAAGGTGGGACTGACCGACGTGATCGCAAACTTCGCGGATGGTGGCGAGCCTGATGCCGAGGCGCGGCTGATCACAGCGACGTGCGGGGGAGTGCGGGTCACCTCGGTGTACGTACCGAATGGTCGCTCGATCGATCACGACCACTATCGGTACAAGCTGGCCTGGATGGGTCGCCTCAGGGCCCATGTCGCTGCGACCTCCTCGCCGACCGATGCAGTCGTCGTCACCGGAGACTTCAACATCGCCCCGGATGACCGCGACGTGCTCGACCCGGCAAAGTTGGTCGGGGCCACTCATGTCAGTAAGCCCGAGCGCGATGAGCTCGCCAGGTTGTGCGACTGGGGGATGACCGATGTCTTTCGAAGGTTCCACGATGACGGCAAGCTGTTCTCGTGGTGGGACTATCGGGCAGGAGACTTTCACATGGGGCGCGGCATGCGAATCGACCTGATTCTGGCGACGGAGTCGGTCGCGAATCGCAGTTCGTTCTGCGTCGTCGATCGAAACGCCCGGAAGGGCACCACTCCGAGTGATCACGCGCCCGTTCTCGTCGATCTCGTCGACGCATGACTGATTCGTCCGACCAAGCAGCAACGGAACTTTCGGAGGAACACCCGTTCAACAGCAGGGGTGGCCCGGAATCGATGCGCGCCACCCTCAACCAGCGTGCCGGGGAGGTGCGAGTGGTCGATCTCGCCCGCGGCGACCTCGCAGCAGCGATGCGAGAGGTGATCGACGCAATGATGCGCAGTACTGCCGACGACCCCCACATGGAGTCGGCTGCTGCCCTCGTCTCTCAGGCTGCGGCGTTGTTGCGCAGTTCGGCCGACGATCGTTCCTACGCCGGCATCGCCGAAGGATCGCTGGCCGATGGCCGCCAGAACTTCATCGACTTCAGTCCGTTCATCGGGGACCTCAATCCGCTCGCTCCGCCGATCAAGGTCACCTTCAGCGACTCCGCCGAGGCTGTCGGCACGTGCACCTACGGTGCGGCGTACGAGGGGCCACCCGGTTGTCTGCACGGCGGCTTCATCGCTGCCGGGTTCGACGAGATCCTCGGATTCGCGCAGGCGTTTTCGGGCCAACCCGGCATGACTGCAAACCTCAGCATCTCGTACCGTTCGCCGACTCCTCTCGGCCGCGAGGTCCGATACGTGGGGCGACTCGACCACGTCGACGGACGCAAGATCCACGCCAGCGCAACACTGAGTTGCGGCGACACGCTCTGCGCACAGGCAGAGGGGCTCTTCATCTCGATGAAACCCGAAGTCTTCGAACGGTTGCTCCGGCTGCGCGTGGGATCGGAAGATCCGCAAGCGCAAAGTCGGCCGGCTACACCGCCTGGTTGAGCGCGGCCAGCAGTCTCGGCGCGACCCGTGCCGCAGCGATCGGCCCGAGATCGGTGAGCACAGCGACTGCCTCGACCGTGGTCGGACGAGCCTGCGCAACGGCGCGGAGCGACTCGTCGGAGCAAATCGCAGCCGGTTCGACCTGGGCTGCCTTGGCGGCGTTACGACGCCAAGTCACCAGCGCCGTGTACACCGGATCCGGTGTGGGGCGTGGCGGGCGACGAACGAGTGGTGCAACGACTGCTTCGGCAGCGGCGTCGCCGACTCCTGCAATGAGTGGTGAACAGTTGGTGGACCGACCGTTGCGCCGACCCGCCCAGGTGATGATCAACTGCTCGCGTGCTCGTGTGCATGCGACGTAGAGCAGCCGAGCCTCTTCGTCTCGTTGGGCAGCAGTTGTCGCAGATCCATGGGGGACGAGGCCCGTTTCGACCCCAGCCAGAACCACCGAAGGCCACTCCCGACCCTTCGCGGCGTGAAACGTCAACAGATCAACAGCGTCCTCGGCATCTGCGTTCTCGAGATCGTCGAAAGGGGAGTGCAGGTCCACCCAGGCGCGGAACGTGAGGCCCGTCCCTTGAGCGACAAAGCGGTCGGCAGACTCGGCGACTCGAGCGCGGACCGGATGTGCTTCCGGGTCGTTGGTGATCCGCTCGATCCAGGTCACGAGATCGGCCTGGTTCCGCTGTGAGAATGCCTCCGAGAGAGCCGAGCCGAGTGCGCTGTTGCGGCCCGAGCGACCCTGCATTCTGGTGGGCACTCCGGCGGTGGCCAGTGCATGCGCGACCTCGGTGAGTTGAGCGACCGTCCGGGCGAGAACGGCGCAACTTCGCCATGGCCGATGGATTCCGGCGGCCTCGCGCAGCACCGACGCGATGAGCGCACCCTCACCGGCCTGATCGCCGGCGGACCGAACCGTGATCGGAGGCCCGTCGGGGTTCGTAGCGACCGAGTCGTCGGTCTGACCGGCATTGCTCAACACTGCTGCCCCGGCGGCGATGATCTGAGGACTGCATCGGTAGTTGCGGCGCAGGCGAACGATTGTGATCCCGGGATAGAGACGCTCGACTGAGTTCATGATCTCGGGATCGGATCCGTTGAATCCGAAGATCGCCTGGCGGGGATCGCCGACGAGACAGAGGTCGGGGCGGTCACCGCGAATGGCTTCGAGAAGTGCATGCTGCAGCGGGTTGAGATCCTGGCTCTCGTCAACGAACAGGTGCCGAAATCGCCAACGAACCCCCGCAGCCCATAATGCGTCTGTTCGCAGGGCGTCGAGACACTGTTCGAGCAGGTCGTCGAAGTCGACCACGCCGCGTCGACGCTTGACTGCAGCGAACGCGTTCGCGGCGACAACGATGCGCTCGCCGCTGACCACGTTTCGTCTCCCCGCCTTGCGGAGCGCGTTGCTCGCTTCGGCGAGCGGGACCTGACGGGCGCGGCACCAATCGATGTCGGAGAGAAACGCGACCGACTCGTCGCGATTGGGTGCTCCGCCGGGATTGATGGTCTTGAGGGCCTCAGTCATCAGCCTGGTTCGGTCCGAAGCAATCGTCGGGTGCGGCTGATCGTGGTCGATAGCGCGCTGACGCAACAGGCGAAGCGCGATCGCATGGAACGTTCCGGCTTCGACACGGTCACGCAGACCCAGGTTGCGGAGGCGGGCCTTGAGTTCGCGGGCCGCCTGACTCGTGAACGTCAGTGCCAGCACATGCTGGGCGTGGACATCGGGATCGGTGAGGACGCGGTGCGCGATCCGGCGGGTGAGAACGGTCGTCTTACCCGAACCAGCGGCGGCGACGATTGCGAGAGGGAACGAGCGGTCGGTGACGGCTGACAACTGGTCGGGGTCCAGCCCGGTCAACACCGCATCCAAGTCCACGCCGCCACGTTACGTCGCCGAATCAGGAACCTTCCGTGTCTGGAGGTGCATTGCCTATAGTTGCGCTCATGCCTTATCCCAAGAAGAACCTCAACCCTGGCGAGACCGTGGCGCTCGATCTCCATCCGCACTGGTGGTACTTCGCCAAGCCCGCCAGCGCCCTCGTGGTGAGCATCGTGTTGGCCATCATCATCCGTGGTTTCTTGGATGACGGAAACGTCCGGAAGTACCTGCTCTATCTCGCACTTGTTGCGATCGTCGGCACGGCGATCTGGACAGTGGCGCGGTACATCAAGTGGGCCACGACGAACTTCGTGATCACCAGCGACCGGCTCATCTTCCGTCACGGCGTGATCGGCAAGTCCGGCGTCGAGATCCCGCTCGATCGAGTCAACAACGTCAACTTCAATCAGAGCGCATTCGAGCGGCTGATCGGTGCGGGCGATCTCTTGATCGAATCGGGTGGCGAGGATGGTCAGCAGCGGTTCACCGATATCCGCAAACCGCAAGACGTACAGAACCTGATTCACGCCCAAGCCGAGTCCAAATCCCGCCAGCGCGGTGGCTACGCGTCGGCCGCACCCTCGGCCAGTGTCGCCGGTGCGCCGCTCGATGTCGCCGGGCAGCTCGAAAAGCTCGAAGGTATGATGCAACGTGGGTCGCTGTCGCCGGAAGAGTTCGCAGCCCAGAAACAGAAGCTGCTCGGAGGCTGACGGCATATGATCGACGGCTCGTCGTCCGTTCGGGATCGGTCACGGATCTTGAGGTGCCGGTTCGTAGCCGACGAAATTGCCCTGCGAGTCGCGTTGCACGGCATACACCGCGACCACTGCGGCTCGATCGATCGGGCCGTACACGTGCGGGAATGACTTCGCCAGCGGCACGACATCGGTTCGACCCTCGGGGTGCGCCGGTTCCTCCCAGATGCACGGGCTGCTCAGCCGTTCGACGTCGACGTGCAGAACCACGAAGTCACCGGCTTGCTGCGTGTAGAACGCATTTGCGACACCCAGCATCACCAGCGGATCATCCGTGCAATGGATGAATCCATCTGTCGACAGCGACTCATTTGAAACGGCCTGGGTTTCGGCGAGTTGATCCCACGCCGACTTGGGGATCAGGTGCAGGACGGTCGCCATCTCACGCGAGTTTCAGGGCAACGCTGAGCCGTTCTATCGCGTCGAGGTCGAACGGCGCGCGCAGCGCAATGTTGACCTGATCGGCGCCGCCTTCGACGTACTGTCCGATTCGGTCGAGCACCTCGTCGTCGCTTCCCGTCAGGCAACCTTCGCGCACGTAGTTGGCCAGGTGGCCGAACTGGGCCTGCAGGCTCTCCTCGGTCCACGCCAAGCCGACATTGATTGCGCATCGGATATCGGTGGGGTCGCGCCCGACCGTCGCGCAGTGCTCGGTCAGAACCCCACGCTTGCGAGCGAACTCCTGCGGTGACACGAACGGTACGTTCCAACCGTCTGCGTACCGAGCCGCGATTTTCAACGTTCGCTTCTCGCCACCGCCACCGATCCAGATCGGCATCGCTGCTTGCACCGGTCGGGGTTCATTGCGTGCCTCGTGCAACGAGAAGTAGTCGCCTTCGAAGTTCGAGACATCGTCGTGAAGCAGTGATCTGAGAACCTGGATCCCCTCTTCGAGTTGATCAAGCCTGATTTTGGCACCGGGGTAGGGGATGCCGTAGGCCTGGTACTCGACCTCGGCCCAGCCCGCTCCGATTCCCATCTCGGCCCGGCCGTTGGAGAGATGGTCGATCGCAGTGATGGCCTTGGCCAAGACGGCCGGGTGGCGGTAGCCGATCGAGTAGACGAGCGAACCGATTCGAACCCGAGACGTTTCGCAGGCAAGGGCCGCGTGGAGCGCCACAGCCTCGAGACATTCGGCGTCGTCGGGCTTACCGGTCGCGCCATAGAAGTGATCCCAGATCGAGATCCATCCGTATCCGAGCGACTCGATCCGCCGCCACGAAGCTCGCAGTTCGTCGGTACTGATTTGTTGAAGACCCGTATGCACCCCGAATACCGTCATGGGCCAAACCGTATCCGCGGTCCGTGTTGACCAACGAGCCGTCGCCGCACGAGAATTGGCGAGTGCCCCAAGCTGTCGTCAACACGAATACCGCCACCGGCGGAAAGATCTCGGTCGAATACAACACGATTGGTTCCCCGGCGGATCCACCGCTGTTGTTGATTTCGGGCTACACCGCTCAACTGACCTCGTGGGCGGACGGATTCTGCGGCGAATTGGCCGACTTTGGTCGGTTCGTGATCCGCTTCGACAATCGAGATTGCGGCTTGAGCACCAAACTCGAAGGCGTCGAAGTAGACCTCGATGCAGTCATCGTGGCCGCCCTCGACGACCGTCCGGATCTGTTGCCGGCCGTGCCGTACACGCTCAGCGACATGGCTGCCGACGCGATCGGGCTGCTCGATCACCTCGGCATCGAGGCGGCCCATGTCGTCGGCCAATCACTCGGTGGGATGATTGCCCAGACCATCGCGATCGAGCACCCGGCGCGCCTGCGCACGATGGTTTCGATCATGTCATCGCCGGGCGACCCAGAGGTCAGCATGCCGACACCCGAGGCGGCAGCGGCCCTGCTCGGGCCTGTGGCGACTGATCGTGCCGCCTACATCGAATCGTGCGTCGACACCCTGGTGTATCGGTCGAAGCAGTATGCCGATCCGGCGACGCTGAAAGTCGAGTATGCCCGCGACTACGACCGGAGCTTCTTTCCCGACGGCGGCCCGCGGCAACTCGCTGCGATGTATGCGAGCGGGCGTCGTTCGCCGATGCTGCCAGGCATCGACACTCCGACGCTCGTCATCCACGGCCGCGACGACACGCTGATCCCGCCGTCGGCCGGCTTCCGGACGGCAGAATTGATTCCCGGGTCCGGCCTGTTGTTCCTGTCCGACATGGGTCATGATCTCCCCGAGCCGTTGTGGCCGACGATCGTTGACGCGATCATCTCGCACACCAACCGCTGACTCGCGCCCGTTTTCGACAAGTTCCCCCACCCATTTCCCCCCACCTCATTCCCCCATTCACCCCACCCCTTTCAGCCCCACCCCTTTCGGCCCCACCCTTTTCAGCCCAGGAGTTACACATGTCCGGACCACTCAGCGGCTACCGAATCATCGAGATCGCCGGCATCGGGCCCGGTCCCTTTGCGGCGATGATGCTCAGCGACATGGGCGCGGAGATCATCCGGGTCGAGCGTGCACAGGCGGTTCGTCCCGGCGCCGGCCCCAATCACGACGTGATGCAACGCAATCGCCGAAACATTGCGATCGACCTCAAGAACGAGGCCGGTCGCGACACGCTGATGCGTCTGATCGAGAATGCGGATGCCCTCATCGAAGGGTTTCGTCCTGGCGTGATGGAAAGGCTCGGGATCGGCCCCGAGGCCTGCCTTGCGCGCAATCCCAAGCTCGTCTTCGGACGGATGACCGGCTGGGGTCAGAACGGACCGTATGCGATGGCTGCCGGTCATGACATCAACTACATCTCGCTCGCCGGAGCGCTGGCGCACTTCTCGCGTGCCGGCCAGGCGCCGGTGCCGCCGCTCAACATGGTCGGTGATTTCGGTGGCGGCGGAATGCTGTTGGCCTACGGCGTGGTGTGCGCGCTGCTCGAGACCCAACGAAGCGGGAAGGGCCAGGTCGTCGATGCCGCGATGGTCGACGGGGCGGCCGTGCTGATGAGCATGTTCTGGGGTTTCAAGCAGATGGGGGCGTTCGACGAGAATGCTCCGGGAACCAACCTTCTCGATACCGGCGCCCACTTCTACGACGTCTACAAGTGCAGCGACGACACCTACATCTCGGTCGGATCGATCGAGCCCCAGTTCTATTCGGAACTGCTCAGGTTGACCGGTCTCGACGACGACGAAGAGTTCCGTGTCCAACACGATAAGAACAGCTGGCCAAAGTTGAAGGAGCGTTTGGCGGAGCTGTTCCTGACCAGGACGAGGGCCGAGTGGTGCGCCCTGATGGAGCACACCGACGTCTGCTTCGCTCCGGTGCTGACGATGAGCGAGGCAGCGCTGCATCCGCACAACCGAGAGCGCGAGACGTTCATCGAGTTCGACGGCGTCACCCAGCCGGCCCCCGCACCGCGATTCAGTCGGACCAAACCACTGATCACCCTGCCGCCCGCTCGTGCCGGCGAACACACCCGCGACGTGCTCGCGGATTGGGGATTCGACGCGGTGGCGATTCAATCGTTGTTCGAAGCCGGTGCTGTCAAGTAGCCCCCAGGGGTTTAGCGGCCCGGTCTATCGGCAGAACACCCGGTCGATCAGCAAAAGAAGGAGTTGGAATGGGCACGTTGGTCTGTCTTCACGCGCACCCGGACGATGAATGCATCAGTACTGGCGGATCGATCGCCCGCGCTGCCGCAGAGGGGCACCGGGTTGTCCTGGTCATCGCGACCAACGGTGATCACGGCGAGATACCCGACGATCTCGCCGATGGCGAGACCCTCGTCGATCGCCGCCGAGTCGAAACCGAACGATCTGCGGCGACCCTCGGCGTGCACCGTCTCGAGTGGCTCGGTTACAAAGACAGCGGGATGACCGGCTGGGAGCAGAACCTCGATCCCGACTCTTTCGTCCGAGCAGATGTCGATGAGGCGGCCGAACGGCTGGCCGTGATCCTGCGCGAAGAGACGGCTGATGTGCTCACGACATACGACTGGCATGGCGCGTACGGTCATCCTGATCACGTCAAGGTCCACCACGTCGGGCATCGTGCGGCGGAGCTCGCTCGCACTCCCGCGGTGTTCGAAGGAACGATGAATCGTGACGCGATCGTCCGGATGATGCAGCTGGCACGAGATGCGGGAGGATCCGAGGACGAGTTGTTCGACCCACACGGGCCGGCGGATGACGGGAACCCATTTGGCATGCCCGAAAGCGAGTTGACCCATGCCGTTGACGTGACGGCATATGTCGGGGCCAAGCGCGAGAGCATGAAATGCCACGCCAGCCAGATCACTGACTCCAGCTTCTTCTTGAACCTGTCCGACGAGATGTTCGCCGCGTCATTCGGTACGGAGTGGTTCATCAAGAAGGGCGCTACGCCTGGAGTCGCCCCCGGCTGGTTGTTCGACTGATGGTTCGGGTGTACATGGTTCGTCACGGGCGCGCTTCCGCCGGGTGGGATACCGACTCCGATCCAGGGTTGGACGAGATCGGTCGGGGTCAGGCCGATCGAGTGGCGCAGCGGCTCGCTGCGTTTGGGCCGATCCACGTGGTGTCGAGCCCGCTTCGCCGATGTCGCGAGACCGCCTCTTTCCTCGAAAGCCGATGGAACAGCGAGGCCCAGGTCGTGTCGGCGGTCGCCGAGATCCCTTCGCCGGTCGGAATCCCGATGGGAGAGCGGCTCGATTGGCTGCGAACAGCGATGGCAGGAACGTGGTCGTCGCTCGGCCCCCGATACATCGACTTTCGTGACGGTGTCGGTGCGTATGTCGCCTCGCTCACCGAGGACACAGTCATCACCAGCCACTTCGTCGCGATCAACGCTGCGATAGGCGTCGCGACGGGCGATGACTCCGTGGTCATCCGCAGTCTCGACAATTGCTCGGTCACGATTTTTGACGTCGCGAACGGTGTGTTGACATTGATCGAGGGCGGATATGAAGCCGACACGCTGATCCGGTGACGCAGACACGAGTGGCAGGTGGTGCAGACTCTGCGGATGAACACTCTGCTGGTGAACAATCGGCGGCGGCCGCTGCTCGTCAGTCTCGGATGCGCGTTGTCGTTGCTCCTCGGGGCGTGCGGAAGTGACGCGAGCAACTCGCCGACCTCCGACACCCTTGCGTCCCCTTCGACGACATCGACTCCGACGACTCTTGCAGCGACGACGGTTGCACCGATCCCGACCTCCCCGGCGACCCAGCCGCCACCACCACCACCGACTACGACGACGTCGCCGCCGACCACGGTCGCACCGACGACCACGATTCCGGAGACGACCACCACGCTGCCGGCTGGAGCAGCGCTCGTTTTGCGCAATGACGGAATCGGCGATGCCCGATTCGGAACAGATCCGGACGAGGTCATTGCGTACATCAGCGGAGTCGTCGGCGCACCGGTTCAGGACTCGGGTTGGGTTGACGCGATCTCGCGCACATGCCGCGGGACCGAGGTCCGATTCGTCACGTGGGGGGACCTGACGTTGGCATTTGGCGACGACAGTGATGTCTCCAGCGGTCGCCGTCACTTCGTCTCATGGTCGTTCGGTCCTGCCGCCGAGCCACTCGCGGCGCCTGCGGGAATGGCGACAGCGGAGGGCATCAGCATCGGCAGCAGCGTGGTTGACATCGGGCGTGCCTACCCGACGGCATCGCTCTTCGAGGGCGATGAACTGTCTACCGCTTCCGCCCAGATCGCCGACGGGCTGTTCGCGTTCCTCACCGGCACGTCGGATTCGGGTGTTGTCACTGCGATGCTCGGTGGTCAAGGCTGTGGCGAGTAGGACTACGGTGTCGCGATGAAGAAAATGCTTCCTGTCGAAGAACTTGCTCGCGACGAACGTTTTCGCCACGTTCGAATCGAAGACACCGTGTTCGATCCGCGAAACGCCAATCCCGCAGCCCAACGCAACGGGATGGCGCTCGACTACGTCAACGCCAGCGACAACGTTCGCGGGTTGATGCACGGGATCTTCGTTGGTGAGATCCAGGCTCTCGAGGGGGCGGGCCGTACCTGCTTCGACTTCGAGACGGGCGATGGCCGCGAACAGGCCCCGTTTGCGATGAAGTTGGACATGGCTCGCCAGTGTTGGGACGAAGCCCGCCACGTCGAGATCAGCTGCCAGCTCAGCGTGCACATGGGCACCGAGATCGGCGAGTTCGCTGAGCAGACCATGCTCTACGAGGCCGCGTGCAACCCCGACCCGGTCCTTCGCCTGACGGGCGTCAACCGTGCCCTCGAGGGTTTGGCGATCGATGTGTTCACGACGATGAAGAACTTCGGCACGGCGTTGGACGATCCGGTGCTTGCGTTCTGCGAGGATTGGATGCTCGCCGACGAGGTCACGCACGTGAAGATGGGCAGTGATTGGTTGCGCCGCCTCACCGTCAACGATCCGGAACGGCAGAAAAATGCGCTCGACTTTCAACGCACGGTCGACAAACTGTTCAGCTTCGGCGGATTCAGGGGCGAGCACCAGGACAGTCCTGTGCACCTTGCTCGTCACTTCCGCAAACTTGCCGGCTTCGGCGACGACGAGATCGCCGAACTCGTTGACATTGCGGCCGCAGCGTACGCCGAAGCTCAAGCGCAACAGCAACAGGCGGCGATGTCAGCTGCTGCGAGCAACTAGTTCCTCCGAGAGGCGGCGGTCGACCTGATTGGCTCTGCGCTCTACGAGTTTCACAAGTCCTGGTCATGGTTCGTGATTGTCGGCAACGGCCTCGCGGGGGTCCTGGCCCTGCTTGCCCACCGATTCGAGCCGATCCGCAGCAAGGCACTGTGGTGGTTCATCGGCGTTGCCGAAGTGTCGATCTTCGTGCAGGTTGGTCTCGGCATTGCTGTCGTCAACAGCGGTCGACCGATCCAACAGTTCCATGCGTTCTACGGGTTCGTCGCAATCA
>JANOEM010000728.1:0-1605 GCA_031413195.1 Actinomycetes bacterium | reverse complement strand
AACCCGGCTGCGGCTTGGTCCTCACCGAGATCGGTGAGGTGCTCGATCAACATCCCGAACGGCGTGCCCCAATCGCCGATGTGGTTCTCGCGGATCACGGTGTGGCCGACGAACGAGAGCAGGCGAACCAGGGAATCACCGATGACGGTGGTGCGCAGATGCCCGACGTGCATCTCCTTGGCCACGTTCGGGGCCGAGTAGTCGATGACGACCCGCTTCGACGCGACTGCCGGACGGACACCGAGATGATCATCGGCACCGGCGACCGCGAGCTGCGCAGCCAGGAACTCGTCGGAGAAGGTGAGGTTGAGGAAACCCGGGCCTGCGATCTCAACACTGCTGCAGACACCCGACAGCGCAGGCTGCGCTGCGGCGAGCACGGCTTCGGCAACCTGTCGCGGGTTCTGCCCCAACCGCTTGGCAATCGCCAACGCGCCGTTGGCCTGCGCGTCTGCACGATCGCTCGGACGGACTACGGGGTCCGCGCCGACACCGCCGACCGCGGCAAAGGCAGGTTCGAGGAGGCGTGAGACAGTGACAACGGGATCAGCCATGGACAAACCATTGTGCCGGATCGGCGACATCAATCCAGACCCGGTATCCGACGCGCCAGATTCGGGCGTGGCATCGGCATCCGTCCGGCGCTAACGTGCACTCCGCTTTCCCTGCCCTCGTAGCTCAGGGGATAGAGCATTGGTTTCCGGAACCATGTGCGGGAGTTCGAATCTCTCCGAGGGCGCAAGCGACACTGTGGTTCCCCGCAGGACGCCGTGCGCTGTGATCACATGTCGCTGCAACCCCGACATTTGATACCAGCGTCCAGCGTCGGCCGGCTTGGAGAATTCAGCCTCCGACGGCCTCTTCGATTCGGAAGGCTCCTCGCATCACCGGATGAATGCGACAGAAGTACGTGTACGTACCCTCAGGCAGATCGGTCGGAACGGTCCACGTGACCCGATTGGCGGTCGGCGGGCCGCCGAGTCCGAGCTCGCCTGAGTCGAACGGGATCTCGCCATCGGCGAGCGGGTACGCGATGCCAGTCGACTCGTTGCAGGGGGCCTTGCATGATGTGATCGTGTGCCACTGGCCGTTGAAGTACGGGGCATCGATGTTGTTGTAGGTGATCGTCTCACCCGGCGCCACAGTGGGCACGGCCGCCGCATAGGTCATGTCACCCTTCTCGTAGCCGTAGTCCTGAATCTTGATCTCGGCCGTTACCGCTTCGGAGGGCAGCACGGTGAGATCGAGGTAGGAGTCGTCGGGTTGGCCACCATGGTTGTCGTTCTCGGCGAGATGACCATGGGTCAACATTCCGGGCTTGTCCACGGCCGTTGTGAACGGGTCCAGAGCCACGACGCCACTCGCTTCGGGCGGTGTGTCGGCCATCCAGACGACCATGATGCCCATCGACTCGTACCACGAAGCCCGCTCCGAATCGTACGTGGCCGTTGTGGACAGGACGTCGCCTGCCTTCACCGCAACGGGCCACCAAGTTGGGCGGGAACGCGGCGATTTACTTCGGCGGCTTCCGTGACAAGTGCGCGCAGCGCTGCATTCTCGTAGCACGCGGTGTCCGGCACCACTGTCGTGGTGTCGGCGAGCGCG
>JANOEM010000727.1:0-12393 GCA_031413195.1 Actinomycetes bacterium | reverse complement strand
CGCGAACCGCTTCGGCGCGAAGGGCGTCGCCGCCGCCACCGCGATCATCGGGGTGGTGCTGCTCGGGCTCGCGGCGGCCCGCGCCGGCAAGCTGATGAGCCGCGTGCCCGAGTCCGTGCTCGCCGGCTTCACGACCGGCGTCGGCCTCAAGCTGCTCGATTCGCAGATCCCCGAGCTGCTCGGCTTCAACTACCGGGCCGTTCGATTCACCCGGGAATGCGAGTGCCGTCTGATTGCCGAAGCCGAACGCGGTGAGGTACTCCCACTGCTTCTGCGGCCCGACCTTCTCGGAGATTCCGATCGTTCCGATGTTGGAGGAGTGAACGAGGATGTCGTGCACCGACATCGACTGATCCGGATGAGGCTCGGCGTCGTAGATGGTCTGCTGCCATTTGGTGTTCTTGTTGAACGTGCGCCGGTATGGGACCTCCAACCAGGTGTCCGTCGTCACGACGCCTTCGTTGAGACCGGCAGAGGTCGTGATGACCTTGGCAACCGAACCTGGTTCGTAGCACTCGACCGCCCCCTTGTTGGCGGATGTGACGTGGTAGACGCCCTCGTCGTCGCGCTCGACGCTCGTCATTGCCAAGATGTTTCCCGTACCGGATTCCATCACGATCGCGGTTCCGCCCTTGGCGCTGAGTGTGCTCACACGATCGAACAAGGCCTGTTCGAGAGCGAACTGGATCGAACGATCGATCGTGAGCACCAGATCCACGCCTGGAACAGCGGCCCTTGAGACAGTTCCGGACCCGGGGATCGCATTGCCCTTGGTGTCGTATTCGCTGATCCGTTCGCCGTCGGTGCCGGTGAGCACCTCGTCGTACTGCAATTCGAGCCCCGCGATTCCGATACCGTCGATATCGGTCCGGCCGATGACTCCTCGGGCGAGATCTCCGGCAGGTACGACGCGAGTGTCCTCGGTGTACGACTCGACGCCGGCCAGGTCGAGTGCCATCACCGACTCCGCCGTCGGCGAGTCGATCTGACGAGCGACGTAGACGAAGCTCTTCGTCTTCACCCGCATCGAGTCGGCGAGTGCTTTCTGCTTCTCCGGGGTCAACTGCAAGGCGACGGCGAGCGCTGAGGCGGTGCCATCCGGATCAAGGACGAGTTTCGGATTGACGTAGATCGTCGTTGCCGGCACGGACAAGGCCAGTTCGTCACCATTGCGGTCGAAGATCACTCCCCTGCTCGCCCGAAGGGTGGTCTCCTGGGTTCGTTGGCTGGTGCCTGCTGACTGATAGGAGGCGGCCTCTGCGGTCTGCAACATGCTCACCCGGAACAGAATTGCCCCGAGGACGATCACCGTCGCGACGAACAGCGAGATCAATCGACGGCGCGGAACGCCGGCGTGGAAGACCTGCCGAGGTGGTCGAGGTACTCGACCGACACGACGTTGCAGCGGAACGGCGCGGACCTGCTTTGACCTGTTTGGGGCAGGATCAGGCCGGTGAGCCCGTCTTGGCTCTCTCGACTCTCGGAGTACCTCGTCGGCCGATTGGCGAGCGAGGCGCCCGTGGCTCCGGCCGCCCACATTCGGTCCGCCGGTCCGATCAGTTCGGGTCGCAGAGTTCGTTCGGCGACCACGGTTGGGCGGCGGCGTCACGCGTCGAGCGGATCGGGGTGGCTCCGGCGTCTTCACGGTGCCCCACCGGTAACGGCCTTCACATCGCCGAACTGGTCGAGCGAGCTGCCTTGATCGTCGAAGACGTTCTCGGGGAGCCCGCTCGCCGCAGCTTGTACGGCTGCAACCGTTCCCGGATCAATCGTCATCAGTTCTCCGGTCTCGGCCGGAACCATCCCGAGTCGCTCGGCTTCGACGGCGAGCCGGTTCGGAGAACGCAGCTGAGCTCGTTGACGCCGGAGGATGTCGTATCGTTCGCGTGCATCGCGCACGGCCCGTTCGGTCTTGTCGAGCGCCAGTTGGTTCTGTGCGAGTTGGGTCTGAAACGCAACCGCGCCGAGCAGTAGCGCGAACAGGACCACGCACGCTGCCACGGCAATGCCAAGAGCGCGACGACGGGGCGGAACGACCTCGAGCCGCGGCCGCTGCACGGCCTTTTCTCTGGCAGCCGCACGCTCGGCTGCCGTCGTGGTGCGAGCCAGAGGCCGCTCTCCACGTGGGAGGGCCGCAGCCGATCGATCGTGAAGCGGCGCCACAGCCGACATCAGCGGCCTCCTTCGTTCATTCCGGTGTTCACGGACGACATCTCGGCGCTCGCGATTGTGTCGGTGGCGGAAGCGATCCGTTCGACGACACGAAGTCGCGCCGACGCAGCCCGACGGTTCGCGGCGACCTCCGCCGCTGCAGGCACTCTCGGGACCTTTCTGACCAACTTCACCGTTCGGACAGCGCCGCAGACACATGGAAGGCCGGAAGGGCAGGTGCAGTCGCCGGTCTCGGCCGAGCGAAAGCGGTCCTTGACGATGCGATCCTCACCGGAGTGATACGACAGAACGGCGATCCGACCGCCAACGACCGTGGCCCCGATCGCGTCGTCGATTGCTGCCGGAAGGATCTCGAGCTCGTTGTTGACCTCGATCCTGATCGCCTGGAACGTTCGCTTCGCCGGATGCCCGCCCGTGCGGCGTGCTGCAGCCGGGATCGCCGCAACGATGACTTCGGCCAGATCGGTCGTCGACTGGAATGGCCGATTGGCCACGATCGCTCGAGCGATTCGTGACGCGAACCGCTCGTCTGCGTTTTCGCGCAACATCCGGGTGAGCTCCACCTGCGAGTATTCGTTGACAACGTCTGCCGCCGACCGACCCGCTGATTGATCCATCCGCATGTCGAGCGCCGCGGCGGTTCGGTACGAGAACCCTCGCTCCGACATGTCGAGTTGCGGCGATGACACACCGAGATCGAAGAGTGCCCCGCTGAGCGTGGTGACCTGTGCGGCGCTCATCGCTTCGCGGAGGTGGTCGAAACGACTCTTCACGGTTCGAACGCGATCGCCGAAGCGGGCCAACCGCTTCCGAGCCGCGACCAGCGCGAATTCATCCTGATCGATCCCGAGGACGCAAAGGTGCTCATGAGCCTCGAGGAGGAGTTCGGAGTGACCGCCCCCGCCGAGTGTCGCATCGAGTACGAACCCCTGCGGCGCGTGAACGAACAGTTCGGTGATCTCACGGGCCATGACCGGCGTGTGCCGAAACTCGCCGGTTGTCCCCTCATCGAAGTCGATCACTGGATGCTGCTCGTCGTATCAGCTGATTGTTCCGAGTACGACTTCTCACCGGCACTCATGCTGCGCTCGTAGCGTTCGATCGAACAGATCTCCAACCGGTCGAGGCGTCCGAGCACCATCACGGGGCTGCGTACTTCGAGCTTGGCATGCGTCCTGAGTCGGTCGTCGAGGTACACGCGACCCTGAGCATCGGGTTCGACCGGGTTCGCACGGGCAGCGAAGGCACGCAACTGATCCATGCTGATCTCGCCGCGCATGAGTCGTTCCTCCATCCGATCTGCCTCCTGTTCGAACTTCTCGGCCGTGAAGACCTCGATGCTGTTGTCGGCGCCGAGCGTCAAATAGCAGCTCGTGCCCAGACGAGCGCGGTACGTCGAGGGCAGGGCCAGGCGGCCCTTGACATCGAGTTGGCGTTCGAACGCGCCGAGGAACTTCTGCATCGCCCTTCGATTTCTTCCCGATCGCTGCCTCACGTGACCCGGGATCGCCACGTATCCCCACTATGCCCCACAAACCACCCAAAGTCAACGCGATTTCCCCCCAAAGGTTGACTCTCGGCACCACCTGTCGGAACAAATACGACCTTGCGCGCGAATTCACCCCGAATTGAGCACAAGTTTCGCACTCTGCGCGCGAAAGCCCAGTGGGGAATTGTGGAACCGAGCAATCAACGCGCTGTCATCGGCAACATTGCGTCGCCGGTCAGGTCGGCGCGGCGTCGGCTTGACCGAGGCTGTGCAGCAACGCCGATCGCAATGCGCCGACCTCGATGTCGACCCCGGATGCAACGTCTTGCAGGTCGCTGACCGCCGGTCGGGGTGGGTTCAACAGCGGCGCATACGCCTCCGGGTGCCAGCGGAGATGCAGCGCGCACTGAAACCTGGCGCCGGAGCGCGTCCGCCGCTGGCTGATACCGACCACCTTGCGCGCACCATCTCCCTGCTGAGAACCTGACGGCCGGATCGTGACCTCTCCACCACCCAAGCCAGCGAAGCAGACCTGGCGCGACCACGATGTCGACACGAGTGGGCCACGGTGGACGACAGGGTCGTCCACCCCACAGTGACGCAATGCCTCGCGCCAGACGTCGCCTAACCACCACGCCGACGCGCTGACGTCATTCGTCCAATGACGATTCGTAGTGGGAATCAGTATGTCGACCCAGATCGACTCGCCCGGCAGGAGCAACACCGACCCTCCCCCGCTCCGTCGACGAACGACTTCGACATCGGCATCCCGGCATGCATCGAGATCGATGTCGGCCAGTGGTTGCGACGAGCCGAGCACCAATGCCGGCCGGTCGACATCGAACCACCAGACCGATGGGACCGGATCGCTCGGCATCGGCCGTCGATGGAACGACCCGGCGTCACCTGTGTTGAACTCCTCGTACCAACCGTTGACTCGCATCAAGGTTCAGGATGCGCGCGCGAGGTACGGCTTCCATGCATCGGGAACCATACCGACGCACACCGCAACCCACGCCTGATCGCGCGGCGGACGCGGCGCGCGCGCGAGTCGCATGTTGGCTTCATCCGGCGTGCGATCGCGCTTGTGGAGGTTGCAGGGCCGACACGCCGCTGCAACGTTCTCCCATTCGTTGCCGCCCCCTCGCGACCGCGGCAGAACGTGATCGATCGAATCCGCGTGCGCACCGCAGTACTGGCAGCGATGTTCGTCGCGCACGAAGATCGCTCGGCGCGACATCGCCGTGCGGCAGTGATACGGGACGCGAACGACATATCGGAGCCGGATCACCAACGGGTTGGGCAGTGCGAGGTTCTCCGAACGCAACCGGGTCCCGTCGTCCTCGACGAGGTCGGCTTTGTCGGCCAGCACCAAACATGCCGCTCGCCTCGAGGGCACGACACTGAGCGGCTCGTAGGTTGCGTTCAGAACGAGTGCGCTGCGCATGTGTCGCGACCTTACCGAGACAGACTCAACGCGAACGCGGGGATTATCGCTTGCTGTCCCATTGGCGGCACCACGACAGATAGTTCACCACATCCATCGGCTCGGGTCGATGGTTTGGGTCTCCGTATTGCGTCACGAGCCGAAAGGCCAGGTACCCACGTGGTGGCAGTGGGAGAAACGGCCAATGGAGATACCAATGCCGCGGCGCTGTGCGGCGCATCTGGCGAACCGCAGTCGGCCACAGCCGGGGACGAGCCGCTACTGCCGCTGCCACGGTGATCCAGGTCATGCCGGCTTGGGCTCCTTAGGAAGCCCGAGCACCATCTCGCCGATGATGTTGCGCTGAATCTGGCTGGAGCCGGCGTAGATCGTTCCGGCGCGAGCGTTCAGGAATACACCTGCCCACGACGCCGTGCTGTTCGGCGCACCCGAATCATCGGTCTGGAACGCGGTGGGAGGCCGGCGGCCGGTCGGGACCAAGCCATCCATGCCCATGATGTCCATGGCCAACTCGGTGACCACCTTGTGGTATTCGCTCCAGTACAGCTTGGCGATCGCTCCGTCAGGACCGGGATGGTGACCTTTGGTGAACTGGGTGAGGGTTCGCATGCCGAGGTAGCGCATCATCTGGACCTTGGAGTAGCACCACGCAAGGCGCTGGCGGATCACGGGGTCGTTCGACAGGCCGCGGTCCTTGGCCATCAGGATCAGCCGGTCGAGTTCACCCTGGAACCGAATCGGCAGTGTCGCAGCGGCTTCGCCTCGTTCGTAACCGAGCAGGGTCATCGCGACCGCCCACCCGTTGTTGAGCCCGCCAACGACGTGATCCTTCGGACAGACAGCGTCGGTGTAGAACACCTCGTTGAACTCACTCTCGCCGGAGATCATCTTGATCGGGCGAACCTCGATTCCCGGTTGGCGCATGTCAACCAGGAGGAACGAGATGCCCTTGTGCCGAGGCGCATCTGGATCGGTTCGGGCGAGCGTGAAGATGTGATCGGCGAGATGGCCGGCGGAAGTCCAGATCTTCTGCCCGTTCAGGATCCATTGATCGCCGTCGAGTTCGGCCTTGAGACCGAGGTTGGAGAGATCGGAACCGGCGTTCGGCTCGCTGTAGCCCTGGCACCAGATGTCGGCGTTGGAAAGGATCCGCGGCAGGTAGTAGGCCTTCTGTTCGTCCGTGCCCCATTGAAGCAGGGTGTTGCCCAGCATCTGGATGCCGAATACGTCGTTCGGGCCGCCCGTCGGCACACCCGCCTTCGCGAACTCCTCGGCGACGATCACCTGCTCGAGCGCCGACAAACCTGCGCCGCCGTACTGCGCCGGCCAACCCGGGGCCAGGTAGCGCCCTTCGTTCAGCGTCGCCCGCCAACTGGTGACGAACTGCTCGAGCTCGGCGCCATCCAAGCTGCCGACTCCGGCCCAGTTCGACGGCAACTTCTCGGCGAGAAAGGCCTGGACCTTCTCACGGTACGCCTCGGCTTCAGGGGTATAGGTAGGTCGCATAGGACCACATTACCGCACGGTAACCCCGCAAGATCGTGTCAGCTCCGACCGACAAGCCCCAGCCGAGCCAAGGCAGCCGCGCCGATCAGGGGGGCCAACTCCCCAAGCGCCGCACGGCGGACCTCGAGATGCTCGGTGAACGACAACTTTGCTCGCTGATTCACCTCGGACTGCGCCGCTGCGAAGAACGCCTCGCCGAAACCGAGTGCCACAGACCCGCCGATCACCGCCACGTTGCAGTCGACCACAGCGGCCAACGACGCGAGCGCGCGCCCCACAAGGAGCCCCGTCCGCTCGATGATGGCCTGCGGGGCACGTTGCGGTGGCCGGCCCGTTTCGGCCTCGATCGCCGGCCCACACGCATACGCCTCGAGGCAGCCGACCCCACCACACGAACACGGCCGACCCTCGCTCTCGACCACCATGTGGCCGATGTGGCCCGCGTTGCCGAGACGACCCTGGAGCAGCCGGCCATTGCTGAGGATTCCACCACCGACCCCGGTGCCAATCACGACGCCGATCATGTTCATCTCGCCTCGCCCCGCCCCGCACCAAGCTTCGCCGAGTGTGAGCGCCTTTGCATCGTTGTCGACGAACGTCGTGAGACCAGTGAGGTCGACAAGCGCATCGTGGAGCCTGAAGTCGATCAGCGTCGGAATGTGAAGGGGTGACACGGTTGCGGCCGGCATATCCATCGGTCCCCCGCAACCGGCGCCGCAGGCAACGAGCGGAGCGGGAGCCGCGGCCATCACCCGCTTGACCAACCGTTCGATCGCTGCCCACACATCGCGTTGAGGGGTCGCGACCCGGTCTCTCACCACCACTCGCCCATGATCATCGACCACGCCAGCAGCCAATTTGGTTCCACCGATGTCGATGGCGAGGTACAGCGGATCCACATCCGTCACCGTACCAACGTCGCCCTCGATTGACCGGACGTCGCGCCGTTCGCACCCATCGCAGCGCTCCGACCCATGATTGCTCGGTTCGGACGTGCTCGCTGCGCACGATTTTCGCAGCGAATCGCATACCCTTGCCCCCGTGACGGCATCCCCGATGACCCAGGTACCAACCTTCGCCACACTGTTCGAGGCCATCACGGACAACATCGGCCAGGTGATCCACGGCAAGCGCCAAGAGGTTCAGCTCGCTGTCGTGTGCCTGCTCGCCGAAGGCCACCTGCTGATCGAAGACGTGCCGGGTGTCGGCAAGACAAGCCTTGCGAAGGCGCTTGCGGCGTCGCTGCAGTGCACCTGGAAGAGGGTCCAGTTCACACCCGATCTGCTCCCCACCGATCTCGTCGGTGTCAGCATCTACTCACGGTCGACCGAAACGTTCGATTTCCGGCCTGGGCCACTGTTCGCGAATATCGTTCTTGCTGACGAGATCAACCGTGCGTCGCCCAAGACCCAGTCGGCGCTGCTCGAGGCAATGGAAGAGCGCCAGATCTCTGTCGAAGGTCGCAGCCACGCACTTCCTCCACCCTTCATGGTGATCGCGACCCAGAACCCTGTGGAGCAAGAGGGCACCTATCGCCTCCCCGAGAGCCAACTCGACCGATTCCTGCTCCGCCTGTCGCTCGGGTACCCGAATCGAGACGCCGAATTGTCGATCCTCGACGCACAGTCCAACATTGAGCCGTTGACCGAAATCCGGCCGGTGGTCAGTGGCGCAGAGGTACTCGCAATGATCGACGCGGTACGCAGTGTTCACATCGCCGATGCTCTCAAGGGCTATCTGGTCGACCTCGCCGAGGCGAGCCGGAAGCACCCCGGCATCACACTCGGGATGTCTCCGCGTGCAACGCTGCAACTTGCGAGGGCTACCAGGGCCCAAGCGGCCGCGAGTGGCCGTAATTACGGGACGCCCGACGACGTCAAGTCCGTTGCCTACGCCGTGCTCTGCCACCGACTCGTGATCCGGCCCGACGCCGCAGCGCGAGGCCTGACCTCGCAGCGAGCCGTCGCCGAACTGCTCTCAACCGTGCCCATTCGAACAGGAACCTGATTCGCATGCTCACGCGACAGGGATGGGGAACCGTGCTGCTTTCCGTGACTGTCGCTGTCATCGGCCGGATGTTCGGTGTGCTCGAGTTGTTCGTCCTGGGTGCCGGCATTCTCGTACTCGTTCTGATCACCGAGATCTGGGTGCAGGTTCGACGGATCGAGATCGGCGTGCATCGAACCGCGATTCCCTCGACGCTCCAGGTCGGCGAGACCGGCCGGATCGAGCTTCGTCTGACGAACCTCACCAACGCTCGTACATCCCCACTGGTGCTCTGGGAGCCGGTGGCCGGTGTCGGCGGAGCGACGCTGCGGCTCGCACCGCTTCGCAGAGGCGAGACCACGGCCGCTCACTATCGCCTGCCGGCGCACCGGCGGGGCACCGTTACGTTCGGGCCGATGACCGTCGAGCGCCGTGATCCGTTCGGCCTGTGCACCAAACGTCGGGTGATGCCGGGGATTCATGAGGTCATCGTTCTTCCCGCCCACACCGCAATCAGCCTGCCAACCGGAACGACCGGTTCGGGGCCCATCGGGCAACACCTCCGAATGCGAGCTCTCAGCCGGGCAGGTAGTGAGTTCCATTCCTTCCGTGACTACGTCGAGGGCGACGACCTTCGTCAGATCAATTGGCGAGCCTCGGCTCGGAGTGAGACCCTCAAAGTCCGCGAAGTGGAACCGGATGGCCTTCGCCGCTGCAACGTGATCCTCGACACCTCACTGGATCAGTACCTGGCCGACGAGCGGGACGGCGACGGTTTCGAGCGGGCCGTCTCGGCTGCGGCAAGCGCCATCGCCGCCGGCGACCGAGCGGGGCTGCAACTTCGGCTGGTGATCGGCCCAGCGGTCGATCTCCGCAATACATCGCTCCAGGCTGCTCTGTACCGCCTTGCTGACTGCGCGATGGCTTCGCCGGAGAGCCCAGCTTTCAACTCCCCCACCGGAGAAGGTCTCGGCCTCGACATCGTGGTCACCGGAAGCGCGACATCTCCCGCCGTCGCCGCGGCCAGGCGAACTCTCAGCCCGAACGACGTGCTGGTGGTCATCGTGTGCACGACCATGTCGTCGCCGAGTGGATTGTTCGTGATCGACGCCACGGACGACACCGAGTTCGCCCGATCGTGGGCAGCGATGACGGGGACCGCAGACCTCTCCTTGCACGACATCCAAGCCGGCCAGCGACCGGGCCGAGAGCCGGGCCGCGGGTCAACAGTTCGCCAGGCATCATGAACGTGGACTCGGCCACGAACGGATCGGCGAGCACCGGGCAAGGGAACACTGCCAGCCCAAAGCCTTCGGAATCGATCCCCGCGACGGTAGCGCTGTGGGCCTTGACCGTCGTCACGGTCGTCGGCTTCTGCAGGGTGTTCGACGGTTGGGAGTTCCTCAAACCAATGCTTGTCGTCACCCTGGGCACCCATGTCGTCGCCTTTGCGCTGCGCCTCGTCCGGTTTCCCGGATACGTCGCTATCCCGATCGAACTGTTCGTACTCTTTTCGCTCGTCGCATGGAAGTACTACCCCGACACGCTCCGAGGCCCCTTTCCGACTGCGGAAACCTGGGACTTCCTGAAACTCGATCTTCGCCTCGCGCGAGAGCAGTTTCCCGACGCGGTGTCCCCGGTTGCAGCAGTGGGCGGCTTCGTCGCAGGAGCCGCGCTCGCCGCCGGGATCACCGCTGTGCTCTCCGATGCCTTTGCGTTCCGTGCATACGGCCGAGCCGAGGCCGCGGTGCCCGCCGCTGTGTTGTTCATCTTCTCTGCAGCGCTCGGGGTCGACACTCATCGTGTTGCGGTGACCGCAGCGTGGCTCGCTGCAGCGCTCGGCCTGATCGCGATCCTGCGCGCTGAGCATGCCAGCACGGAACATGCGTGGATCGGGTCACGAGCGCGGGTGACGCTGAGCGTGCTGCCACTGGCAGCGCTGTTGGCCGGCTGTGCTGCGCTCGGCGGCGCAGTCATCGGACCGCGGTTGCCGGGCGCCGGCGAAGAGGGGCTCGTGGACACACGGTCCCGGAACGAGACCGTCGAGGTACTCAGCCCACTTGTCGACATTCGCAGCCGCCTCGTGAATCTCAGCGAGATCGAGATGTTCACGGTTGCGTCCACGTCACCGCACTACTGGCGAGCGACCGGTCTGCCGATCTTCAACGGTCAGACCTGGCGAGTACTCGAAAGCGACTTGGACTCCGTTTCGGGCGAGTTCGCGGATCCCGGACCGGGCGTTGTGGAGACCCAGAACATCCGGGTCTCGGGTCTCGAGGGAAAGTTGCTACCGGCCGCCTTCAGTCCGGTCGCGATCAACGGGGGGACATCGAGTTGGGTCGCCGATACCGGGACCCTGGTGGTGCTCGACGGGTTGTCGAGGGGAGATGAGTTCGACATCGTGTCGGCAGTTCCGAACATCGATCCTGCAATCCTGCGCCAAGCGACTTCGGTCGACCCGCCGAGCGCTGACACCGTGTCGCTGCCCGATGACTTTCCCCGATCCGCTGCCGAGACGGCCATCGAGATCACCGGTGGATCGCCGTCGGTGTACGACAAGATGCGCGCCCTGCAGTCCTGGTTCCAGACAAACTTCAGCTATGACCTGACGGTGCAGAAGGGCCACGGCAACAACGCAATCGAGAACTTCCTGCGGATTCGGCGCGGCTACTGCGAACAGTTCGCGGGTACTTTCGCTGCGATGGCGCGCTCGCTCGGCATCCCTGCTCGGGTCGCCGTTGGGTTCACACCGGGTGAGCTGAAAGCCGACGGTCGCTACCACGTGTACGGGCGCAACGCGCATGCCTGGCCCGAGATCTGGTTCGACGACATCGGATGGGTCTCGTTCGACCCCACGCCCGGCCGCGGAGAACCCGGCACACTGGACTACACGGGCAACGAGTCGCAGCAGGCGACTGAGGATTCAAGTTCTGGAGGTGGCACACCGTTGTCCCCGCCGACCACATCCCCGCCGACGACCACCGCGCCCGGGGACGGGGAATCGTCCGCTTCGACCGTTCCCGGCCCCGCTACCACGACACCATCGACACAACCCGCAGCCGCCGCGACCAACACCTCGACAGGCTCAGGGTCTTCGACCACGACGCTGATCGTGCTCGGCCTCATCGCTGCCGGCGTTGCATGGATCATTGCGATGCCGAGGGTCATTGCTCGCCACCGAGCCCGGGGACGATCCCAGCGACCGGTCGACATCATCGCCCAGAGTTGGCTCCGCGCGGCGCGGACTCTCGGCATGGTCGGTCTCGGACCGCTTGTCGGTGAGACCCCGAGCGAGCATGCCGGGCGCGTCGAGGGTGCAGTCGGGGCGGGTCCACGAGCACTGCGTGAACTCGCCGCAGCTGCGACCGCTGCGATGTACGGCGACATCGGAGACGACTCCACCGCGCGACGTTGCATGGCATTGTCCGCACAGGTCGTGCGCGCCGCCCGCGACCAGTTCAACTTCGTTCAACGATTCGCAGCCTTGGTTGACCCACGCCGGGCCCAACTGATGATTCCCTGAATCCCAGTTTCCCGACTTCTCGGGGTCCGTAGTTGTCGGGGCCCGTGGTTGTCGGGGTCAGTGGTTGTCGGGGTCAGTGGTTGTCGGGCTCAGTGGTTGTCGGTGGGCCCGGAGCCGCGGCCTGCTCGGCGGCGGAGCTCGTCAGGGATCCGACTGAGTTGATCCCGTCCGCGAGCCGACAACTCGCGCTCGAGGAACACTCCTGCGACCACCATTCCGACGAATGCGACGAAAGCGAGCCACGCACTCAGTTGCAGCGAAGCGATGACC
>JANOEM010000726.1:0-1878 GCA_031413195.1 Actinomycetes bacterium | reverse complement strand
TCGCCGAAGAGGGCTTCAAGGGAAATCTCAACCTTGAACAGCAACGCGACGTTTCTGAGCAGATTGGCTCCGCGCAGCGAGTCACCACCGAGCAGAAAAAAGTCGTCGTCACGCTGGATGGCGGGCACGTGCAGCACACTTTTCCAGAGGCTTATCAATGCACTCTCGATCGGGCTCGGCTCAATGGGGTCGGCAGATGACCCGCCGACCCGATCGGCGGGCCCGGTCAACATCTGGCGGAGAGCGTCGCGACGGACCTTGCCGGCATCAGTCTTCGGCAGCTGGTCGACGAAATACACCCGCCGTGGCAGGCGCGACGGACCGATGCTGAGCCGCAAGGCCGCCAGAATATCGTCCTGCCCGATGAGGCTGCCAGCGTCGCGAACCACCGCTGCCACGACTTCCTCGCCCAGAGTCGGATGGGGGACGCTGAACGCCGCGCCTTCGCGAATTCCGGCGACGCCCTGGAGCGCAGTGTCGATCCCGGCCGGCGAGATCTTCTCGCCGCCCCGGTTGATGATGTCCTTCAGTCGACCCGACACGTACACAAAGCCATCGGTGTCAATGCAGCCCAGATCGCCAGTGCGATACCACTCATCGACAAAAGACTGCGCTGTCAGCGCAGGATCGTCCAGGTACCCGCGAAAGACCAGCGGCCCGCGGACCAGGATCTCACCGGCCGTATCTGTCCCGCCGATCCGTCCGGCATCGTTCAGGATCCCGACTTCGTTGCCCTGTGGCAGGCCCGCGGCACCCGGTTTGCGCCGTTGGGGCGGCAAGCGGTCCTGCGAAATCGATCCGACCTCGGTGGCGGAATAGCCGACCAGCACGGGAACCCCGAACAGCTGTTCGAGGCGGTCAACGTCTGTTGCCTCGATCCGGCCTGAGCTGACTCGCAGGAAACGCAACTTGTGGCGTTGAAGGGCGGGTCCAAAGTCGGCGGCGCGGTGCAGGATCTCGCGGGCCATGGCGAATGCATGGGAAGCGACCGTGACCGAGAAGTCGTCGAGCGACCGGTAGAAGGCGTCCACGTCGGATTGCGGCAGCACCACGGTCGCTGCCCCATGGAGCAGCGGGTTAAGCAGGGTCGTGCGCATTCCTCCCGCCCAGTGCAGTGGCGACTGGTGGCAGTTGACGTCCGAAAAAGTGAATCCCAGGGTGTCGTGCGCAGCTTGTGCGTAGGCGATCACCTCCCGGTGGCCGATCGGGACAAGCTTTGACTGACCGGTGGTGCCCGACGTGGCAAGCACATAGGCATCCTGGGCAAGCGCCGTGGCAGTGCGCTCGAGGGAGCGCGAGGAACGCAGGAGTTCGAGTTCGAATGTGCCCGTTGCGGCCGACGGATGGGCGATCAATTCGATCAGGGCAATGTCGCAGGCTTCTGCCACCTGCCGGATCACATGGGTTGAGCCCCGTTCCACGAGCACGGCTTTCGGTCCCAGCCGGACCATGAGATCACGACAGGCATCAGCGGTCAGATTCGGGGCGAGCGGGGCGAAGGTTGCGGACACCGGCAGAACAGCAAGAGCCACAGCCAACTCGGGGCGCGACAGGACGACGCCAGCGACAATATCACCGGGCCGTATACCCCAGGCGGTCAACTGGCGGCCGACAGTAGCGATCTGTGCTGCCAGCGCGCTGTAACCGAGGGGCGCCCGGTTCGGCGTCAGCAAAGCCGTTCCGGCGGGGTGCTCTGCGGCCAACCGTGTCAGCACCTCGTCGATGGTGGTCGGTGGGGTTGCTTCGGGACTGCGTGGGTTATGCACGTCGATACCCGTCGATGGTTTGGGCCATCGCTGCGACGCTGGAGGCTTCGCCGAAGAGAGCTTCTATTGGCAGCTCGATCCCGAAGGACGCCTGGACGTCGTCGAGCAACTG
>JANOEM010000725.1:0-1932 GCA_031413195.1 Actinomycetes bacterium | reverse complement strand
CAGCGCGATCAGGCCAAAGCGTGTGAGCGGCGTGGCGTCTGCCGGCAAGCCGAATGTCGACAGCGTTGCGGCGGGCACCTCGCAACTCACGCAACGCGAACGTCAAGTTCTGGAGTTGATCGGGACGGGCCTGTCCGTCGCAGAGATTGCCGAGCGTCTGGGGCGCAGCGCAAACACAATCGATGCTCATCGCAACAACCTGCGCACAAAGCTCGGGTTGCGCAACAACCAGCAGTTACTGCAGTTCTCGGCCAAGTGGGTGCAGTTCGATCGTCTGGGTTGATGCGATAGGCGGAAGTTTGACGGTCGGAACAGAGCCGAACAGGCGCTGAGAACACCCTGGAGGCACCCTCAGCGCTTAAACCCTTACGGTCCGGTACCCCACTCGTCGTTGAGGCCGTTGTAGCCGACCAGGGTGACGCCGCCGATCTGGTCGCCGAAGTACATCGGCTGCTGCCCCGACGGGTTGTACTGCAGAGATTGGATCGGGTTGGCTCCGAGGTTGCTGACCCCGGCATCGTCGAAGACATGCACGTACAAGGCTGTACCGAACGCAGCGGCACCGGCATTGGCGAGGCTCGCCATGAAGTCGGCACCCACGGCCACGGGGCCTTCGAAGTACTCAACGCCGCTGCGATCATCGGCACCGGGTCTGTTCGAAACGCGGATGTAGGACACGCCATCGTCTTCCAGCCGGCCCGAAGCACTGACGATCCTGGCCCCGGAGGACGTGGCGGGTTGCAGGCTTTCGACCACCGATCCCGGTGTGTACCAGAAGTTGAATGCTTCGGCCTTGCCGAGCGTCGAGCCCAGCTCGTAGGTGGGCGCCACGATGTACGTGGCCGGATCCGTGTCGACGACGTTCGGGCCGAAAACGATTCCGTTGACATCCACCTGCTGCCCCGCGACGGTGGCGATGTTGGTGTACTGGGTGGAGTTGTCCTTGCCATCCGCGCACCATTCCCAGCGGCTGTTGCTCATGGCGATCCGAGCGCTGACGAACTGCGCGCAGCCCTGACCGTTCTGCACGTTCAGCACCGTCAGGCCATTGTCGAAGTTGGCGTTGCCGATAGCGGTACCGTTGGGCGCATTGTTGTTGCTTCTGCCGAAGACCTGCAGGTCCCAAAAGGCCACGCCGTTGAGCACGGTGTCGTTGAAGCTGAAGAGCGTGTCGCTGCTGTTGGCCGGCTCGCCGGCGTTGAAGCCGCCAGCACCGTTGGAGAAACCCGTGGATTTGACGAAGATGGCCCCCAATCCGGACAGCGGTGCGCTGCTGTGATGGTCTCCGATGCCACCGTCGCCAAGCACGATCGTCGACTGGTTGACAACCAGATTGGAGTTTCCAAGGATGCGGAAAATGGCTGTCGTTGAGCCATCGCCCTGGATCACCCAATTCGTATTCGTCAGGTTGAAATCGTTGCTGCCGAAGAACAGGTCGATCACTGCAATGCCATCGCCGTTGGTGTCGTACTGATCAATGTTAGTGACCCACAGACGTTCGTTGTTCATGCCGTTGGTGTCGCCCGGATCGAGATCGGTATCGGTAAGGCGCTTCTCCGGGGCCAGGTCGCGAACAAAGGCTTCCCAGGTATCGAGCTCGCCGCGCAGTGCTGCCATTTCGGCTGTTGCGCCCCGCGTCAGACCATTGCCGCTGGTGGCAGGAGAGTTCGTTGTCGGTATGGTCTGGCCATTGGTCGGATTGGGGCCGTTGTTCGGCAGCAGACCATCGGAGAAATACTTCGAGTTCGACACGCTGCTGACCGAGTCCACCCGCGCCGTCACGATGCCGCGGTTGGCGTAGACCTCGGTGTTGGACATGTTGAAGTAGCCGCTGGGGCTGGTCAGCGCCACGTTGCCGCTCCAGTCGATGCCCTCATGCACGTTCGCCGCGCGTACCACGGTGCCGAGCTGTGATGTCGCCTGCAGATAGTC
>JANOEM010000724.1:0-2099 GCA_031413195.1 Actinomycetes bacterium | reverse complement strand
CGTTGCGTTTTCGCGGGCGCATCGTCATCTCGGCCACCGTGATCGACGCACTCCTCGCCGACCACGCAACACGCTGACCGCTCACGCCTGACACCCGCCAGCCGATACGGCGTCGCCAGCGCGCACGCAGCGATGCCCGCGACACGACGACGTTCGTCGGCAGATCCCGTGAAGCGCACCGACCAATTGGTGTCTCCACACGTGGCAAACCACGCTCGTCAACTCGCCGCGAGCGCTCGTCCGCTCAAGAACTCAGGCCCCGGCTGGACCACAGAAATCCGCCGTGTCGCTCCCGATCTCTGCAAATCCTGTGTACCTGGTGTGTACCTGGCGCCTGTCCGGCGTCGAGGCTTCCCGGATTAAACAGCCTCTGAGCTGGTCTTTTGATGGTGGAGACGAAGGGAATCGAACCCTCGACATCTACCTTGCAAAGGTAGCGCTCTGCCAACTGAGCTACGTCCCCGAGATCGGGGCCCTGACGGGCACCGATACGCTACCGGCCTCGCTGCGCCGGGAGAACCCCGAATTTCCGCGAAGGCCAAATAGGCCTCCCGCCCCAGGAGCCGGGATCCCAACGATTCGTCGGTGCAGTCAGTCGTCCTTCAACGCAACCGCGTTGGGCGTCACGTTCATCTTCGGCTCGTACTCAGCGACTTCGATCACTCGTGCTTCGCCACCCAACGTGGTTCGCAGGTAGGTCCGGCAGGTGTCGCACGGCCCATAGAACCGCGCTGTCACGGTGAGCTGACAACGGGGGCAGGTAAAGGGCGGCCCGTCAGCATGGGCGCCATCCGACCCCACGGCAGCAGAATCAGTCTGGAAGGCGTCGGGGTTCGGCAGCAGTTCCATGAGCGCACCACCGTACCGGGTCGCTCCCAACACTCCCTCCCAGGCCGCGGCGGACGGCCCACTACGGTTCGACGATGCGCAGCATCGGATTGATCACGGTCGTCGTGCCGGACTATGACGAGGCAATCGAGTTCTACAGGGACTCTCTCGGCTTCGAACTGATCGAGGACATCCGGATCGACGAGAACAAGCGCTGGGTGGTGGTGGCGCCCGATCGCAGCAACGATCGGCGCGGAGCGGCACTGTTATTGGCACGAGCCGCCAACGCCGAGCAGGCGACCAGGATCGGCAATCAAGCCGGGGGTCGGGTGTTCCTGTTCTTGGAAACGGAAGATTTCGACAGGGACCATGCGCAGATGTCTTCGGCCGGTGTCATCTTCGTCGAACCGCCTCGGCACGAATCGTACGGTATGGTCGCGGTCTTCGAGGACCGATTCGGCAATCGCTGGGATCTCCTCCAACGGAACATCGACTGAACGCCAGAACGTTTCGGGAACGCTCGGCCGTAGCCCGAACAACTACGATCGGCGGCGATGATCGAAACCGACGACGATGCAAAGTCGACCGGCCGTGGACAACCGGCCGGGACCGGAGGGGCGATCCGGCTGGAGCGACTCACCAAGCACTTCGACGATCAGGTCGCGGTCGACGGCATCGATCTCGAAATCGCCAGTGGGGAGTTTTTCTCGCTGCTCGGCCCGTCCGGTTGCGGCAAGACCACGACCCTGCGGATGATCGCCGGGTTCGAACAACCGACCAGCGGGACCGTACGGATCGACGGCGTCGATATGACGGGCATCGGAGCCGAGAAGCGGCCCGTCAACACCGTCTTCCAGAGCTACGCGCTGTTCCCCCATCTGAACGTGGTCGACAATGTTGCGTTCGGTCTGAGGTTCAACGGCGCGACCAAGGCCGACACCGCTCGTCAGGTCGGCGAGGCGCTCGAACTCGTGCGGCTCTCATCACTCGGCAAACGAAAGCCGCACCAGTTGTCCGGCGGCCAGCAGCAACGTGTCGCTCTCGCGCGTGCATTGGTCTTGCGGCCGAGCGTGCTGTTGCTGGATGAACCGCTTGGGGCGCTGGATGCCAAATTGCGTAAGACGCTGCAACTCGAACTCGTCACACTGCAGCGCGATGTCGGCATCACGTTCGTTTACGTCACCCACGACCAGGAGGAGGCGCTCACGATGAGCGATCGACTCGCCGTGATGTACCGGGGCAGAGTCGCCCAACTGGGCGCGCCGCGAGAG
>JANOEM010000723.1:0-1845 GCA_031413195.1 Actinomycetes bacterium | reverse complement strand
GTTCAGTGTCGCCGGTGTCGGCAAGCACGCGAAGCGGAGGCGGCCGACGAGACGACGTGCGAGGGCGGTGTCGACCTCGATCGCGAGGAGCCGCTCGAGGGTCGCGGTGACCGAGAGTTGTTCGTCGAGTGCTTCGTCGAGAACGCGTGGCAGTGAAGCGCCCTGGGATCCGCGGAGACTCATAATCTTGGAAACGAGAATGAGTCATGGCAAGTCACAACAGTTCAACAACGCGTCGGTACACGCCTGAGTTCAAGGAGCGTGCGGTCCGGCTGGTGCTGCAGCTCCGTGAGGAACTCGGCCAGGAGCACGGCACGATCCAGCGGATCGCGGAGCAGCTCGGCTGCGGTGTGGAGTCGCTGCGGACCTGGGTCAAGCAGTCCGACATCGACGCAGGTGCCAAGCCCGGGGTGACGACCGCGGATGCGGCCCGGATCCGCGAGTTGGAGCAGGAGAACCGGGAGTTGAAGCGGGCCAACGCGATCTTGCGATCGGCGTCGGTTTTCTTCGCGGCGGAGCTCGACCGCCCACAGCGGTGATGGTCGATTACATCGATCAGCACAGAGTCGAATTCGGGGTCGCGCCGATCTGCAACGTGTTGCAGGTTGCCCCGTCGACGTACTACACGGCCAAGGCCCGACCGCCGTCCAAGCGCCAGTTACGTGACGACGTGATCAGTGTCGTGATGGTCGCGATCTGGCAGGCGAACTACAGCGTCTACGGGGCTCGAAAACTGTGGAAGGCAATGCATCGCGCCGGCCATCAGATCGGTCGGGATCAGGTCACCAGACTGATGCGTAGCAACGGTTTGCGAGGGATCCGGCGCGGGGCGCAGGTGTTCACGACCCGCCCGGATAAGGACGCGTTGCGGGCGCCGGATCTGGTCAAACGGGACTTCACCGCCGAGGCCCCGAACCGGCTGTGGGTGACGGATCTGACCTATGTGGCGACGTGGTCGGGGATGGTCTACGTGTGCTTCATCACTGACGTGTTCTCACGCACGATCGTGGGTTGGACCGTCGCGACGAACATGCGCACCCAGATGGTGTTGGACGCACTCGAGCACGCCCGCTTCAACCGCGGCGCCGTGTTCGACAGTCTCGTGTGTCACTCCGATGCCGGGTCGCAGTTCACGTCGATCCGCTATGGCGAACGCCTCGCCGAACTCGGCGCAGCGCCTTCGATCGGAACGGTTGGCGACAGCTATGACAATGCCCTGGCGGAGACGATCAACGGGCTCTACAAGACCGAACTGATCCGCCGGCGGGGGCCATGGCGCACCGTCGACGACGTCGAACTCGCGACCCTGCAATGGGTCCACTGGTTCAACAACGAACGCCTCCACAGCGCTCTCGGTGACGTCCCGCCGGCCGAGTTCGAGAACGCCTACGATGCACACAGATCGACCAGCCAACTGGTTGAAATCAAATAGCCCGAGTCTCCATCAAACCCAGGGCGCTTCAGTCCGGCTCGACATTCATACTCAGTGTTGTGCTGGTCGGTCGACGCGGCGAGGTGACAGTCATCATGGAACCCACCCGCAATGCGTGGGTCCCGTTGGCAGCCTGGTTGCGTCGCCACGGAGCGATCGTGGTGATGGTTCCCCCCGAGCAGTCCGCTGACCTGCGTGACTACTACAACAAGCACGCCAAGAGCGACCGGCTCGACTCCAAGGTCCTCGCACGGCTGCCGTTGCTGCACCCCGAAGGCCTGACCGTCGAGGCTGGCAATCGGGCCAGGCGATGCGCTCAAACGAGCAGTGAAGATCCGTTCCGGGTTCGTGCACCGGCGGACCACCTCGATGCAACGCCTCGACTGTCTGCTGGAGTTGATGGGCCCGGCATG
>JANOEM010000722.1:0-8186 GCA_031413195.1 Actinomycetes bacterium | reverse complement strand
GGCGGCCGATTCGACTGCCCACACCAATCGCTCGGCGTAGGCGGCGAGGTTGGCATCCCAGTCGGTCTCACGGGCGAGGCGTGTGTACTCACGCAGACGCGCGCGTTCGACGTGTCGACCTGCCACGAGGTCGTTGTCGATGATCCGAAGCTCCACCTCGTGGACGAACGCTTTCGCGCCCATCCGCTCGAATCGTTCGAGCGACGATGCGAGCAGAGCATCCGCTGTGTCGAAATCGCTGGACCGTGTCGCAAGTCGACCGAGGTTGGCCTCCACCAGGGCGATGCCGGTGGCAAAGCCGACCGAACGCCAGGTGCGAGCCGCTTCGCGCAACATCGTTCCCGCATCGGCGAGCCGGCCCTGGTCGCTCAGGATCTCCGCGATATTGTTCAACGCCGTCGCCTCGTACACGACATCGCCGGTGGTGACGCACAGCTCGGCGGCCTGCCGGTACAGCGCTGCTGCCGTGGACCAGTCGCCCTCGAAGTAGAGATCGACCGCCTGGTTGTTGAGGTGATGCGCCTCGCCGACCCGATCGCCGGCCCGTCGGTACAGCTCGCTGAGATCGGGGCCGGGGACGTGGTGACCGCGGAGGCGCATGTGGAACGTCAGGCTGTTCAACAGCAGCCCGGCGCGGGCCGCCACGCTCGACTCGTCGATCAGATTGGCCTGGGTGAGCGCCGAGCTCGCAAGACTCCACGAGTCGGCATAGCGCGCCTGCCGGTACGCCAAGCCGGCCTCGGCTGCGCTGAGCCTCGCCTGTTCGACGAGTCCGGCGCCGAAGTCGTTGGTACGCCAGATCGCGCGAGCCTGCTTGAAGCACCGGGTCGCCAGCGTGATGTTTCCTCGACGCTCCGCAATCTCGCCGCGCAATCGAAGCAGATGAGCCCGCCCGGCAGCATTCCGTTGCAGTGGCAACGCGATCATGAGCGCCCGGTTGGCTGCATCGAACGAGCCGGCCTTGTCGAACACCGCTACCGCTCGCTCGGCCACCTCGACCAATTCGGTGGGAGTCGCCGCTGCACGAGCTGCGAGCGCGACGTCGTACAGCTGTGACGCAGCGCCGAACAACGAACGCTCGGCGGCGTCGACGGCTGCTGCGTTTGCGTATTTCCAGGTTCGAGGCTGATCGCCGGCGCGCTCGGCATGCGCGGCGAGACGACCGATCACGAACGGATCTGCGATGGCCAGCTCGTCGGTGGTCGTCCCGGCCTCGGCTGCAATGTCCGCCTCGAGCAGACCGATCACCCGGGCGTGCGCCGATCGGCGCGCCGCGAACGACAGCCCCCCGTAGACCACACGCCAATAGGTGTCGTAGCGGAACCGCACCACACCCGGAGACGACCACTCGAGAAAGCGGCCGAGCCGCTCCCATCGGTCCTGCCGACGGATCAGATCGTCGCTCGTAGCCCGTCCCAACAGCCCGATGTCGACCTCGACACCCATCACCGACGCCTGGCGAAGCAACAGCCGATCGGCAGGCTCGAGTGCGTCGACCCTGCTCGACACGAGCGCCTCGAGCGAGTCGGGCATCTGCGCCGTCGGATCCTCGGCCAACACCCTCACCAGCTCACCCAGGAACAGTGGGTTGCCCGACGAACGAGCGGTGACTTCGCGCACCACGTCTGCGGCGACCGCGCGCTCACCGAGCAGCACGTCGAGCAGACGGCTCACGTCGGACTCGCCCAGCGGGCCGAGCTCAATCGGATGCGGTTGAAGGGTCTCGCCCGGAACCGACGTGACGAGCACCAGCAGCGGTGTCTCGCCGGCGGCCTCGCCAAGCGCTTCCAGGATCTCGCGGCTCTGGTCGTCGGCGAGGTGGACGTCGTCGACGAAGAACACCGTCGGCGCCGTGACCGTCCGATGGATCAGGGTGATCACCAACTGCAACGTCCTGGTGCGCCGGAACTCGGCCACTACGGCGAGGGATTCGTTTGTCGCAGCCACGTCGGCGCCGACTGCACCGGCCACGAGAGGGGCGAGAGGCACTGCCTCGGGGAATACCTCGGCGATCCGCTGCACGAGCTGCCGGCCGGCGTCGGCAGCATCGGCGAGGGCGTCGATTCCGAATGCCATTCGTAGGAGCGGTTCGGCCACCGAGTACGGAGCGAGCCGGTCGTACGGTTGACACCGAGCGAACCCCAACAGCATGTCCGGGTGTCGCCGCACCACCTCCAGTGCAAGCCGGCTCTTGCCGATACCCGGTTCACCGGTGATGACCGACATCGAACCCTGACCCCGGCGGGCCGCCGCGGCACGGTCGAGCAGGAGATCGATCTCGTCGGTTCGGCCACACAACTCGGTGTCGCTGCGGTCGAGGTCGATGCGCCTGCCGAGGATCCGCCCGAGCCGGCCAGCGTGGATGGGCATGCTCTTGCCCTTCACCATGAATGGCTCGACGGGTTCGTACTCCATCTCCGAGCTGGCCCAGTCGACAATCGGCTGGCTCGCGACGATCTCGCCCGGTCCGGCCTTGGCCATCAGCCGTGCGGCGAGGTTCACCGCATCCCCCATGATCGTGTACGTCCGCCGGCTCAGCGCACCCAGATCTCCTGCGAACACGTACCCCCGGTTCACGCCCGCCCGAAGGTTCAGGCCGGGGTCGGCATCGATCAGGTCGCGGATCGCACGAAGCATCCGGTCCTCGTCACCACCACGTGAGACGGGTGCGCCGGCCGTGAAGATGAACTTGCCGCCGTCGTGATACACGTCGGTCGACAGCCAGTGCACCCCGAAGCGGGCGCATACCTCGTCGATGATCGTGGCCAACGCCTGCAGCTTGTCGGCCAGATCGGCCCGCGGCATCTCGTCGGTGTGGGCGAATTCGACGAAGGCAACCGACACCTGGCGGTGTTCGTTGGAGGCGTCGGCGAGGATCTGAGCTGCCTGTTCCGGGTGGACGAACTCAGCGGGAGATCGCACCGCCTCCTCGCGGGCGGTCGCCGACGAGGTCCCGAAGCTGCGGCGGAGCAACACGCCGTCGGAGGTGGTCTCGCCCAACCAGGTCGCCGGCAGTTCCACCGCCGTCGCCGTGGTGAGCAGGATCTGACCAGCGTTCGCTGCTGCCTCGGCGTCGACCGTCGCGCTCGAACCCGCACCGCTCACCAGCAGTTCGTCGTGGCCGCCGCCCACCACGAACAGATCGAACGCGCCGCTGTTCGCACCGATCGAGACGGCGAGCTGCACTCGCTTGCCATCGCTCGTGCGGCGAGGACGTCTGATCGTGCGACGCATGGCGACGGCGGCACGGCAGGCCCGTTCTGCATGTTGCGGACCGTCGAACAACACGAGCAGCGCGTCGCCGCCGAACTTCAGCACATCACCACCATGGATGTCGCAGTCATCGATCATGCCGGTGAAGCAGTCGTTGATCACGGTGGTCAGCTCTTCGGCACCCTCACGACCCTTCGAGGCCAACCGTTCCGACAGAGCGGTGAAACCGGAGATGTCGGCGGACACCAGCGTTCCGATGCGTTCCTCGTGCCGCCTGCCCCGGGTCCATCGCAACAGCGTTGCCGGCACGTAGGGCCTGAGTGGATCGTGGTTGGTCTGGTCGCCCATTGGTGCCCTCATCATGGCCGACTGGTGTAACAGCGGCGCGTCAGCCGTGTGACAAGTGCTGTGTGCCCACGTTCAAACCAATGTTGCGATCGAAGAATACAGTCTCGGCGTGGTTCACCAATCCAACAACTCCCGCGAAGTCGGCAACGATCACGTCGCTGCTCGGAGCCGACTCCTGCATTCCCCGGGCCAACTGATCGACGCTTGATGCTGAGAACCGCACAGAACGCCCGCTCAGTAATCCTCTGCTCGGCGCACAGCCCGCGCCACAGAACGGCCCAAGCAGCGCACCCGATAATCACATCACCGACCCGGCGGTTGGGGGCTGCTCCCGGATCCGAGCCGAGCATGCAGCGCGACGGTCCTACACCGTCGGGGGGTTCTGTCGTTCGTCCATTGCGGCACCGATCGCCACACCGACGCCAGCCCCCAGACAAATGCCAACCGCGATCGCCCAACCGCCTATCAGGACGCCGATCGTTGTCCCGACACCCGCGCCGATGGCAACACCCAGGGCCGTGTAGCGGTTGGCTTGTTCGTGTCGCGCCTTCTCAGGCGCCATGGCGACCTCTTCCTTTGCCTGTGCCACCAGTTTGGAGAGCCTTGTCGCCTGTGGCCAGAGGCCAAGGCCCCCGCTCCCCACGCGTGTCCCCCGCCCACTCTGGGTGGTTGGCATCCGTGGCCACGGCAGAATCCTCAAGGCGAGGTCCCAAGCTCATCATCCGAGGTGCCATCCAGAAGCCGGGTCCCTAGGCAGCAAACCGCGGCGATCGACGCAGCGCACGCAAGTTGTCGAGCGTGTCGGTTCGATCGACGCCTGCGGTTGGTCAGGTTTCGGGTGTGGCGCGCTCGAGGATCAGGACCATTTCGGCTTTGGCGGTCTTCATCATGTTCGCGGTCGAGACGGCTTCGACGAGCCGCCAGCCTTCGGTGGCGTAGCTGTTGAGTGTTGTTTCGAGGGTGTCGGGATCGAACCCGCCGGCGAGTCGCTTGTCGCGTTCGGTCAGGACCTTGTATTCGTACACGGGAATCTCCTTGAGTGTTGGGTGGGACGGGATGTCATGTGTTGTGGACGATCTCGAGCAGGGAGCTTGCGAGTTGTTCGGGTGATCGGGTGTCGTCGTTGAGGAGGAGCACGAAGAGGCCTTCGGTTGCTGGGTCGTATTGCATGTAGGCGGTGAAGCCGGGGATCGCTCCGCCGTTGGAGATCCCGGTGGCCGTTGCGGGGTCGGCGGCGAACACGCCGAGTGTGTGGCCGTTGTCGGGAAGGCCTCGGGTCATCTGGGCGTAGGTGGCGTCATCGAGGAGTTCGCCGTGGGCGAGCGCTCGGATGAAGATGGCGAGATCCGGGGCGTTTGATACGAGTGCTCCGGCTGCGCCGGCGGCGGTTTCGAGCGCCCGGTATGAGACGTCACTTGAGTCGCCGCCTGGCAACGACGTCGAGAACCCGTCGATCGGTGAGCGTGCGTCGTCGGGGGCGAAGTAGGTGGATGTCAGCCCGAGCGGTTCAGTGATGCGCGACGACAGGTTGTCGGCGAGGGTCATGGCGGTCACGGTTTCGAGCAGCATCCCGGCGACCACGTAGTTGGTGTTCGAGTAGGCGAACTGCTCGCCGGGTGGGAAGTCGCGTGGTTGGTCGGCGACGAGGTCGACGACATCGGCCGGTGTCCATGTCCTGGCCGGGTCGGCGAGGACGGCCGGGGCGAGTTCGCTGTCGGTGTGCTCGGGGATGCCGCTGCGATGGGCGAGGAGTTGGCGGATCGTGACTCCGTCGGCGATGGTCAGTTGGGGTGCATGCTCTGTGACGAGGTCGTCGAGGTCGATTGTTCCGTCGGTGACGAGTTGGAGCAGCATCACTGCGACGAAGGTCTTGGTCAGGCTCCCGACCCGGAACGGTGTCTGCGGTTGGACGTTGCCACCGTCGACGCCGGTGCTGCCTGCAGCTGCGGCGATCAACTGCCAGTCGGTGTTTGCCAGGGCAACTGCAACCCCGCCACGTCCTTGGCCTGCCCACTCGTCAAGCAACTCCTGGACCGACTCGACCGGCGCGGTGCCTGCCGTCGGCGGTGCGGTCGGTGGCGGCATCGAGGCGTCGGTTGTTGTCCGGGTGCCATCGGCGCATCCGGCGGTCATCGCAAAGATCACTCCGAGCGCGAGGAGGCGGGCGGGAATGGTGTTGGGGGTCATGGTTTATCGTCCGCGTCAGGTTCGGGTGAGAAGACTGTCTCGATCGAGAGATCGAAAACGTGGGCGATCTTGAACGCCAGCGGCAAGCTCGGATCGAATCGCCCGGTCTCGATCGCGTTGACGGTTTGTCGGGAGACCCCCAGGACGTCGGCCAGGTCGGCCTGGCTCCATCGTTGAACAGCGCGTAGCTCGCGAAGCCGGTTCCGCACGACTCACCGTCCGAGCCGCACGGCGAGCGCACCCAACCACGACAGGATCCCCGCGATGAAGGTGACCTGTAGGTACTGGGCGTCGGAGCCAACGTCTGCACCGCTGAGCAATCCGCCGGCCATTGCGGCGAGCATCGCCACTGCGAACCCGATCGACATCGCTTCCAGATGTGCCGTGCGCTGATACTCGTCGCAGCGCCGCAGCGTTCGGAGCTGCACCCACGCCAACCACACGCCCGCCAACAACGGCAATAACGAGATCGCCAGGTGCCACCGGTTCGAGCCGGCGTCGAGATCCAACACGGCGACGAGTGCCTCGAGCACGATCAACGCGACGACTGCCGGGACGGCGTCACGGAAAAAGGCCCGGTCCTGTCGTCGTTCCAACACGCTCTTACGGTGTTCGCTCATGACAACGCACTGTAAGCTTCACTTGTCTAAATGTCAATGACACTTGTCATTTGTCCCGGTGAGTGGCGCCTGGCGGAGGCGTCCAGATGCCGCGTCGACAAAGCGTGCCGATGCGGAGTCCAGCGCGTATCACACCGCCACAACGCGATGAACCCGCAGTCAGCGGCGCTGCCCAGCACTCAGCGACGTCGCCGAGCCCGGGCTCGCTCATTTGGCCGCACTCGCGCACGAGTCAGTGACGAACGGCGACGAAACCTGAACGCAGTCGCGAGCGAGCCGTTCATTCTGATCGCTGGCATTGATTGCTGCGCGACAAGCAAGATTCGGTATGTGCGCTCGACGCAAGAGCAGCACATAGTCGAGGACGGCTGCAAGCCGCTCGATAACGCCGCCTCAGTGTCAGGCTGGTGGGGTCTCGGGGATTGGCTCATAATCCCGCTGACCGTTCGTGGCCAGTTATCCCTGTGCCGTCCCCGGGACTCAGTCGGACCGGCCGGTGTGGCTTGATAGGAGCGTGGCATCGCCCCCACTGAGGTGTGCCCACCGACCGGTCCTTGTCACCGAGTGAAAGGTAACGAGACCATGTTGGTACTTGGAATTGATGCGCACAAGCGCACCCACACCGTCGTCGCGATCGACTCGACGGGCCGCAAGCTGGGCGAGAAGATCACGACCGCGACGACCACGGCTGATCATCTCGACATGTTGCGTTGGGCGGAGCAGTTCGGCCGCGAGCGGCGCTGGGCGGTGGAGGACTGTCGGCATCTGTCGCGCCGGTTGGAACGCGATCTGCTTGCCGCGGGCGAAGCGATCGTGCGGGTGCCGCCGAAGATGATGGCGAACACCCGCACGCGGGCTCGCACCTACGGCAAGTCCGACCCGATCGACGCGTTGGCAGTTGCTCGCGCCGCGTTGCAGGAACCAGATCTGCCAGCTGCACAGCTTGATGGCCCAACGCGTGAGGTGCGGTTGTTGGTGGATCATCGCGACAACTTGGTGGCGGAACGCACCAGGTTGACGTGCAGATTGCGGTGGCATCTCCACGAGCTCGACCCGGCCTGGGATCCGCCGTTGAAGACGTTGAACCGCTACAAGCGCATCGACGAAGTCATCGCCCGCCTCGGCAACTTCGAGGGCCTGGTCGCGCGTCTCGCGCTCGAGCAGGCCGTCGCCATCCGCGATCTGATCCGCCGAGTGAACGACCTCGAACGCGAGATCAAGCAACTCGTCACCGAGCTTGCACCGACGCTGTTGGCCATGCCCGGCTGTGGCGTGTTGAGCGCTGCGAAGATCGTGGGTGAGACCGCGGACATCACCCGGTTCAAGAGCAAGGATGCGTTCGCTCGACACAACGGGACCGCACCGCTGCCCGTGTGGTCCGGCAACCGCGAACGATTCCGACTCTCACGCGCCGGCAACCGCCAACTGAACTGCGCGATCCACCGCATCGCGGTGACACAGGGTCGATGTCACCCACCCGCGAAGGAGTTCCTCGAGCGTCGGATGAAGCTCGGCAACACCCGCATGGAAGCCGTGCGCGCCTTCAAACGACGACTCTCCGACGTCGTCTACCGCGACCTCCTCGCCGACGCCGAACACACCGCCAGAGCGCAACTTCGACCAGCGGCTTGACATAGGAGCAGGCGTAATCCCCACTTGCATGCTCCAGGTCGCGTGCGACTTCGGCCCCACTGCGGCGCTGATCACGCTCAGGTGAATCTCCCCAGACCTGCTCACTGAAATTCCCCACCCCTGTGAGGTCCACCACATGAGGTGGGGCTCCCTCAAGGCTGCTGTCTTCGACAACAAGCAAGCCAA
>JANOEM010000721.1:0-5234 GCA_031413195.1 Actinomycetes bacterium | reverse complement strand
GTCGTGAGCCGCAGCGTGCCATTGGCGTAGGTGCTGGCGATGGTATCGAGCGCCAACCCGACCGGCGAATCGCTCATGTCAATGTCTGAGTCCTCGGTTGCTGTTGATGTCGTCGAGCACGCCACATCGCAACGTTCGTCCTGCCGAGGCGAACCGCCGCCTTCGAGATGAGGACGGTGTCCGTATCGATGCGTCGCGAGACGAGGTCGAGACGAGGTCGGGATCAGGGTCGAGATGGTGCCGACGATGCCGATGGTTCAGGGGGTGCCGGGGGTGCCGGGGGTGGCGGGGGTGGCGGGGGTGCCGGGGGTAGTTGGCTGAAGCTGAGCCATTTGGTTTGGAGGGTTTCGCCTGTCGGGTGGATGTACGGGGTGGCGGGTGCGGGTGGCGGTTTGGTCCCGGGGGGTTCGGGTTTGCCGCACGGTTTGATGATCTGTCCGTGTGCATTGCGGAAGATGAGCCCGTCGGGTAGGTCGGCGTTGCCTTCAATGCTGAACTCGCCGCGATGATGGGCATCGTGATGTTTGGGGCACAGGCAACCCAGATTGTGGGTGTCGGTGACGCCTCCACGGATCCAATGCCGAATGTGGTGCACTTCGAGACCGTGGCTGCTGTGGCATGACGGATGCCGGCAGATGCGGTCGCGGTTCTCGACGACGACGCGTGTTCGCAGGGGAACGATGTGACGCAGGCGACCCATGTTGATCGTGACCCGTCGGTGTGCCACAACGGTTGCACGTGACCATCGCAACAGATCCGCTCGAACAATGACGGTGGCACGACCGGACCCTGATGCACCCAGGCACCGTTGCTGTCGACATGGAAGATGACTTTGTAGCTGTCGCGCCGTGACGGCGAGGTGACCGCAGCGATCGAGCGTCGACACACCTCGAGTAACGCGTCGAGCCATGTGGCTTCGGTGTCACCCGCCTGGAAAAGGGCATCTTTGGCTTCGCGTAGAGCGCGATCGATGATCGCACCATCGGCGCAGTCTGCGGCACCGTGGATGAAGAACTCGCCGTCATCGTTGAACCCGGTCGACAGTTGATGCGACGGCGCCGGAGCGGGCGCTGCAGGCTGGTCATCGGGCTGCCCGTCAGGTTTTGGTGTTGGAGGGAAGAACCGTTTCGACAGACCGACACGTAGTTGGGCAACGGTCGCGTTCTTGGCCAGTGAGCATGCTTCAGTGTCGTTGAACGCAGGAGTGCGTTTGGCAACGACAGCCATCTGATCGATCGACAACACACCCTCGGCGAACGCAGCGAACGTGACCGGTAACTCGGTGCAACGTTCGGCGATGTGCACGATCTGTTTCGCGCGTTCGGGGGACATGCCGGTCTGCCACGCAACCCAATGCTGCGGCGACTGGATCCCTTCACCACACCACGCTTTCGCCGCAACCGATTCGGCGGTGAGCGCGACGAGTTCTGCGTGCAACACGTTGAGATGACCACAGATCTGGGCGATACGACCCTGCACACGTTCCTGAATCGTTTCCAACTCGGTCATCCCCATACCCTGAATCGTACATATGTTCGACTCATCGACCAACCCCACCCGACATGAACCTGTGCCTGATATACGGATCGACCCGCTATCGGTTCCGGCGATACCCGCGTCACGACGTGCGTGCCGCGAGCCGGTCCGCGAAGAAGTTGTCGGCAGTTGTTCTCGGTTGCTTCGGCCGACGGCGGGCGACGTCGGGCAGATCGACGCTGCTGCACAACGATTTCTCGGCCCGCCCGACAGAACCGAACACATCCACCTCGACGATCGGGGCCGTGGTCATGATGGCTGTCGCACCCACCCCGTAAGGTTGCGGCGTGAACCTCGATGCCGACACCCTGGGTTCGCTACGCGAACGGAATGCGGCCTGGGGATTGTTGCGCTACGAGCACGGTCCGATGGCGCTTGGCTGCCTCTACCGGGTCTTCGTGCTGCCCAACCTGCGCTCCGTTGCGCAGGCTGACCTGGTTGAAGCGTTGGACGACGACCTCCACGTGCTGCGAGCCGTGCGCGGCGAACAGGCGGCGCCGCGCAAGGCCCTGGACTACCTGGTGGAGTGGTCGTCGAACGAGCGCGGTTGGTTGCGGCGCTTCTACCCAGCAGGGTCAGATGAGCCGATGATCGATCTCACTCCGGCAGCCGAGCAGGCAATCAGTTGGGTTGTGCGCTTGGCTGATCGGCCATTTGTCGGAACCGAGTCAAGACTGCGCAGTCTGTTTGATCTGCTCGACCAGATGGCCGTCAGCACTGAGACGGATCCCGAAGTTCGCGTCGCAGATCTCGAGCGGCGGCGCGCCGCGATCGATGCCGAGATCGAGCAGGTACGGCGCGGCAACGTGACGGTGATCGATGCCCGGGAACTGAAGGAGCGTTTCCAACAGTTTGTGATGTTGGCTCGCGAGTTGCTGGCCGATTTCCGTCAGGTGGAACAAAACTTTCGGTCACTCGATCGGCGAGTGCGCGAACAGATCGCCGGGTGGGACGGTGCCAAGGGCGAACTGATCGGTGAGATCCTGGGCGAGCGCGATGCCATTGCCGACTCCGATGAAGGGCAGAGCTTTCGAGCTTTCTGGGAGTTCTTGATGTCGCAGGCGCGGCAGGAGCAGATGACCGCCAACCTCGAGCGCGTGCTGGCTCAATCGGCGATCATGGATCTGCGTCCGGATCGGCGGTTGCGGCGAGTGCACTACGACTGGCTGGAAGCCGGCGAGCACACCCAACGCACCGTGGCACTGTTGTCGACGCAGTTGCGTCGGTTCCTTGATGACACCGCATGGCTTGAGGATCGACGCATCGTCGAGTTGTTGCGTTCGATCGAGAGCCAGTCATTGAGCATCCGCGATCAGCCGCCAATGGGAATCATTCATGCGATCGATCTGCCCACGACCGCGATCTCGCTGCCGTTCGAGCGACCGCTGTTCACGCCGAAACGGCGCGTTGTCATCACCGATCTGATCTCTGGGACGGCGGGTGATGAGCTGAGCGTCGATGACCTGTTCGGGCAACGCGTCGTCGATCTTGAAAGCCTGGCCGACCACATCGCGCTCAGCCTCGACGAGCGAGGCCAGATCACGCTTGCCGAACTGTGCCGCGCCCAGCCGCTCGAGCACGGCTTGTCTGAGCTGGTCAGCTACCTCCAATTGGGGAGCGACCGGTTCGACATCACCATCGATGAGTCCGTCACAGACATGGTCACGTGGTCGTCCGACGGTGTCGAGCGGTCGGCTTCGATGCCCCGGGTGGTGTTCGTCGGATGACTGAGATCTTCGATGATCTTGCCAACATGCCGCGCCCGTCGGTCGCCGCGGCTGATGACCTTTCACGGTTGCTGGTGCTGCTGTTGAAGGGCGTCGTCTATCGCGACAGCGACGCCGGCCGCTGGGCGAATCTGGTGGCGTTGCAGGCTCGCGCACGGGATTTCCTTGCGGTCCTCGGTCTCGACTTGATGATCGACGAAGCCGAAGGCTACGCATTCGTGAAGAGCCGAGCCGACGACATTGACGATGCCGCCGCCGATGACGGTGAATCGGTCGTGCCACGGTTGGTCGTCCGCCGGCCGCTGACGTTCGCGATCAGCCTGCTGATGGCCCTGCTCCGCCGCAAGCTCGCAGAGTTCGACGCCCGTGGCGGTGACAGCCGGCTGGTACTGAGCCGCGCCGAGATCATCGATCTGCTGCGGGTGTTCTTGCCGGATCGAGCGGACGAAGCAAAGCTGTTCAGTCAGATCGACACCCACATCGGCAAGGTCGTCGATCTCGGGTTCCTTCGACGCCTCGGTGGTGGCGACGCCTTGGGCCCGCCCACCTACGAGGTCCGCCGGATCATCAAGGCGTTCGTCGACGCGCAGTGGTTGTCCGACTTCGACGCGCGTCTCGCGACATACCGCGAGTCGCTGGAGCGTGACCTGAGCCACTCCGAGCGCGGAACGGACTCGAACCATGACAGCTGATCCGCCCATGCTGGAGTTCGCCACCGATGACACGGCCACGGGATTCCGTTTGCATCGCTTGGAGCTGCTCAACTGGGGCACCTTCCATCAGCGTGTGTGGACGCTGGACCTCAACGGGCACAACACCCTGCTCACCGGTGACATCGGGTCGGGGAAGTCCACCATCGTCGACGCGATGACAACTCTGCTGGTGCCGGCCCATCGGGTCGCCTACAACAAGGCTGCTGGGGCGGAGGGCAAGGAGCGGTCGTTGCGCTCGTATGTGTTGGGTCACTACAAGTCCGAACGCAACGACATCGGCGGTTCGTCCAAGCCGGTTGCTTTGCGCGACGACTCCACATTGAGCGTTGTCCTCGGGGTGTTCCACAATGCCGCGTTCAACCAGACTGTGACGATCGCGCAGGTGTTCTGGATGAAGGATTCGGTCGGACAGCCGGCTCGCCTGTTCGTTGGGGCCGAACGTGACTTGTCGATCGCCGAGCACTTCACGTCGTTCGGCGCCGACATCGCCAGTTTGCGCAAGCGCCTGCGTTCACAAGGAGCCGAGGTGAACGAGACCTTTCCGCCGTACGCAGCATGGTTTCGCCGACGCCTGGGCATCCGGTCCGAGCAGGCCTTGGAGCTGTTCCACCAGACGGTCTCGATGAAGTCGGTCGGGAACCTGACAGAGTTCGTGCGCCACCACATGCTCGATGCCGGCAGCGCCAACGAGCGGATCGAAATGTTGCTCGGCCATTTCGACGACCTGAATCGCGCCCACGAATCGGTGCTGCGCGCCAAGCGACAGATGCAAATGCTCGCCCCGCTCGTCCTCGACTGCGATCGACACGACCATCTGGTCGTCGAGCGCAACGGGCGCGAGGCCTGCCGCAACGCATTGCGCACCGTGTTCGCCGACATACGTGCCGAATTGCTGCGCGATCGCTTGATCGCGCTCGGGATACAGCGGATCACATTGGAAAGCAAGCGTGCCGGCCAGGTCGATGAGCATCGCCATCTCATTGCTCATCGAGAGCGGTTGCGCAGCGATCTCGCTGCCAAAGGCGGCGATCGTCTCACCGCAATCGAGACCGAAGTCGCTCAACTCGCCATCGAACGCGACCGTCGCAAGAGGAAAGCCGACGAGTACTCCGGTCTCTGCTCAGACCTCGGCGTTGCCATACCCGACGATGCCGATGGGTTCCATTCCACGCGCATGTCAATTGCAGCTCGCGCAGCCGACGTACAAGATCGGGTCGCGGCAGTGCAGAACGACCTCAACGAGGGCGGGGCCGCACTG
>JANOEM010000720.1:0-2651 GCA_031413195.1 Actinomycetes bacterium | reverse complement strand
CGCCAGAGACTGCATGAACATGCGGATGAACTTGACCAGCGTATTGTAGCGCACGCCCAGAATCTGCACCGCGTTGGCGGCCTCGAGGCCTTCGGCGCGCTGGACGATCTGCTTGGAGATGATTGCGCGGCGCATGCCCAGCGCACGGATGGCTTCGGCGTCTCCGACGGTCGCCTGGTGCGCTGCATAGGAGGCGGAGGTGGCCTGGTGGGCTTTGGCCGATTTCCCGGCCGTATGCTTTTCGTTAACCAGCGCCAGCGTCACCAGCAGCACGCCTGCGAAGATGATCAGGCCGCCCAGCAAAGGGTGGATCAGGAAGGCGACGAGAAGGTAGAGCGGCGTCCACGGAACGTCGAAAAAAGCGCTCGCGGCCTGACCAGAGATGGTCTGACGGATGGTGTCGAATTCGCGGATCGCCTGGGCCGTCGAAGGCTCGCCAGGCTTCACCTTGGCCCGCGACATCAGGCGATCGAGGATTTCTCCCGAAAGGAGACGGTTGAGCCGAAGCGATACACGCATCAGGATACGTGAACGGGTTGCCTCAAGGGCAGTCAGGGTGCCGATCGCCAGCGCCAGAACGGCCGTGATCCAGACCAGCGTAATGACGCCGCCGGTCGGCACGACGCGGTCGTAGACCTGCATCATGTAGATCGTGGGCGCCAGATAAAGCAGATTCGTCAGAGCACTGAAGAACGCGGCCGCAGCGAGGTGCGGCCGGCAGGCTTCCAGAGCGTTAGCCACCGGACCAGGAAGAAGAGACTTTAGCACGATGACTAATCCCCGTTTCGCTTATCCAGCTAGCAAAAATGCCGGCGCCAGCCCTGTGAGTTGCAGGACTGGCGCCGGTTAACCCTGGTTACATCACCGGATAGTCGGTGATCACCTGGCGTTGCTCGCCGCTGCTCAGGTTGACCGGAGCGTCATGGACGAACACCGGAACGAACGGGACCGTCTCGACCACGTCCAGAGGCGCGAGCTCATCGGTCTCGATCATCGTCCGGCCGTGCGACATCCCGCCATCGACTGAAGCCGAGGAGCCGACCGCAGCAGAGGGGACGAGGATCGCGGATGAGACCCCTGCGCCAACCAGGGCGGCGATGCCGTCACCAGCACCGAAGCTGCTGCTGCTGCCGCTGGCGGCCAGGCGCAGCTCGTTGACAACCCCGTTGATGGTGTCCTGCGTGCGGACCGGCCCCAGCAGCGTGTCCGCACCGCCGTTCGTGGTGAACACGATGCGGTGGTCAGACTCGAGGCCGGTGATGTCCACCGTATCGTTGGCGTTCGATCCGTTGATCGTGATCGTGTTGTACAACAGGCTCGTGTTCGGAGCAGCGAAGTTGCCGAACACCGCGATGGTGTCGCCGTTGCTCGCCCCGCCGTCCACCACGCCGTTGCCGTTCTGCGCCGTTGTCTGCAACGCGTTGACAGTGATCTCCTCGATGTTGTCGAGCTCGGCGATCACAGTTTCAGCGCCTCCGAGGACTGAGCGGGTGATGACGATCTCGGTATCGGCGTCCAGGCCTGTCCCGAACCCTGCCGTGATGGCGGCAGCACGGGCGTAGATGTTGAACGTCTCTGCGACACCGGCCACCCCGGTCAGGATGTAGGTATCAACGTCAGCGCCACCGTCGATGAAGTCACGCCCTTCGGTCGATCCCTGACGTATGGTGTCAGTGCCCGCATCGCCGAATACGAAGTCGTTATCAGCGCCCCCAACAAGCAAGTCGTTGCCGGTGCCGCCGACCAGGATGTCGCTTGCTGCGCCGCCATTGAGCGTGTCGTTCCCAGAGCGGGCGAAGACGATTTGTGAGCCGTTGGCGCCGTTGGCGCCGTTCAGCGCGGTATCGCTGAAGATGCTGCCCATCACGACGGCATAGTCGACGCCAGCGATGCGAAGGGTTTCGACACGCGTGGTCGTGTCTGTCCCGCCAGCACCGACGGTGTCCGTGACAACAAGGTCGGTGCCGAACCCGAAGAAGCTTGTTCCGTAGGTATATGACGCAACCGGTCCGGCAAACACGGCAATATCTCCCGTTCCGCCTTGCCCGTCGATGGTGTCATTGCCAGCGCCACCAGTCATCGTGTCGTTATCGGCTCCGCCAAGCAGACGGTCGTTGCCTGCTCCGCCAAGCAGCGTGTCAGCGCCGTTGCCACCGTCGAGGAGGTCGTCGCCGCCTGCCCCGTCCAGCGTATCGGCATGGTCGCTGCCGGTGAGAGAATCGACCCCCGCGAACGCTGTGAAGGTCACGCCGGTGGCGCTCGTGCTCGCGTTCCAGATAATGCCCATCGGGCCGGTCGGGGCCGTTGTCACTTCCTCGGTGAACCCTGCATTGTCCGTATAGGACACAACAGCGCGGAACAGATTGCCAGCAAACGGGCTGACCACCATGCGTTCCTCGTTGGGCGGAGTGAACTGTGCCCCGTTCGCGCCTGGGATGTTCGACCAGCTGGTGCCGTCAACAGACGACTGCCACTGGATGGTCCGGGTCGCGAGATTGATGCCGTCTGCATCCTGGATGGCTCCGACCGTCGCTGTGAGCGTCGAACCTTCACGCGGGGGCTGTCCATTGATGACAAAGTCGCCAGTGGGTGCGCGGTTGAAGATTGAGCGAAGCGTTACAGCAGGCTGCGTGCCAAACTGCAGCATTTCG
>JANOEM010000719.1:0-15781 GCA_031413195.1 Actinomycetes bacterium | reverse complement strand
GCAAAGAGATCGGGCCCAAGACGACGGTGCTGCTGCTCGGCGATGCACGCAACAACTACCACGCCAGCCAAGCATGGGTGGTGAAGAACATCCGCCAAAAGGCCCGCCACGTCTACTGGCTGAACCCCGAGCCGAAGAGCTATTGGAACACCGGTGACTCCATCGTCGGCGACTATGGCACGCACACCGACGGTGTGTACGAGTGCCGCAACCTGCGCCAACTGGAAGCGTTCGTCGAGAAACTGGCCTGAGTCCAAGCCTCGTCCAGCACGAGATGATTGGTTCCAAGGTTGAGGGGATGCTCCTCTGGATGTCAGTGGTCGGGCGCGAGTAGTGACGGCGCGGTCCCGGCGGCGGTGGTTGCCGAACTGAATGTCTCAATCGCGCAAAAATGTTCGGTTGAGACATTCAGTTTGCGGTTCCCGACGTCTGCTCGCGGCCGCGTCAAGCAGAGCAGCGAGTTCGTCAGGCGGAGCGTCACCCTTGTTGTGATATCCCAGCTGACTCCACTCAGGAACGCTGGTAGTTGGGGGCTTCCTTGGTGATCGTCACATCGTGGGGATGGCTTTCTTCGCGACCGGCGGTGGTGACCTTCATGAATCGAACCCCGTCGCGCAATGCCTGGAGGGTGCCGGCACCCGCGTAGCCCATCCCGCTGCGGAGACCGCCGATCAGCTGATAGGTCACATCGCCGAGGACCCCCGCATACGGCATGCGACCCTCGATCCCTTCGGGGACCAGTTTGCGCGTGCCGGTCGGGGACTGGCCGCTCGCGTACCGGTCGGCTCCGTGGCCCTGCATCGCGCCGAGCGAGCCCATTCCCCGATAACTCTTGTAGCGGCGGCCCTCGAACAGTTCGAGTTCGCCGGGCGCTTCTTCGGTACCCGCCAGGAGCGAGCCGAGCATCACCGTCTCGGCCCCCGCCGCGAGTGCCTTGACCACGTCGCCGCTGTAGGTGATCCCGCCATCGGCGATGACGGGGATTCCCAACCGGCTCGCGCGCTGACAGGTGAAGTAGATCGCCGACAGTTGAGGCATTCCGGCGCCGGACACGACTCGGGTGGTGCAGATCGAACCCGCTCCGACGCCGACCTTGACGGCGTCGGCCCCGGCAGCGACGAGTGCCTCGACGCCTTCTTCCGTGACCACATTGCCGGCGACGATTGCGACAGACGGCCATCCGGCACGAAGCCGTTCGATCGTCTTGATGACGCCTGCCGAGTGCCCGTGGGCGGTGTCGATGACGAGTGCGTCAACACCCATTGCCGCCAGCGCGTCGGCACGTTCCTCGACATCCGGGCCGACCCCGACAGCCGCTGCACATGCGAGACGACCCTTGCTGTCGCGGGTTCCGTTGGGGAACTCCTGACGCTTGAGGATGTCCTTGACGGTGATCAGACCGATCAACTTGCCTGCATCGTCGACGAGTGGGAGCTTCTCGATCCGGTGCTTCTGGAGGATCGCCTTGGCATCGTGAAGGGTCGTTCCGATGATGCCGGTGACGAGCCGGTCACCGGTCATGAAGTCGCTGACCGGGCGGTCGTAGTCACTGCCCTCGCAGAACCTGATGTCCCTGTTGGTCAGAATGCCGACGAGCAGGCCGTCGGCGTCGGTGATCGGAACGCCGCTGAACTTGAAGCGGTGCATCAGCGCCTCGGCCTCATGCAGGCTTGCGGTTGGCGGAAGCGTGACCGGATCGGTGATCATGCCGCTCTGGCTGCGCTTGACCTTTTGCACCTCCGCTGCTTGATCGGCGATCGATAAGTTGCGGTGAATGACGCCGAGTCCACCTTCGCGAGCCATCGCCACAGCCATCGGGGCTTCGGTCACCTTGTCCATCGCTGCTGAGACGAGCGGGATCGCAAGGCGGATGTCCCTGGCGAAGACTGCTGAGGTGTCGACCGAATCCGGTAGCACCTCGCTGTATCCGGGGACAATCACGACATCGTCGAAAGTCAAGGCTTCGAATCGGTCGAAGAACGAACCTCGGTCTGGCTGGATGTTCGAAGGGCTTGGCATCTTCGGCCTCCTTCTGGCGCATCGGATGGATGCAACATGACCCTACGGGAAGGTCAGGTCGTGGCGGGTTCCTTGAACGAAAAGTCAGCCGGATGACCTACTCTGGCAACCCTGTGACCCGACTCCTCTTCGTTCGCCATGGTGAATCCAACACAACCGTCGCCCGGCGGATCGGCGGGTTCCGCACCTGCACCGGGCTGTCCCCGCTCGGCCAGGTGCAGTCCAAGCGGCTTCGCGATCGTTGGCTGGCGAGCGACGAGTTTCGCGCCGATGTCGTGATCAGCAGTCAGTTCCAGCGAGCACTCGAGACCGCCCAGATCGTGACGCCGGCGCTCGGTGACATGCCGATCGAGGTGCTCGACGGCTTCGGTGAGCACGATCCCGGCGAATCGTGCGACGGGATGACGTTCGATGCGTTCGTCGAGAAGTTCGGGCCGCAGAACTGGGATGGCGATCCGTACAGCGTCGGGTTCCCCGGCGGAGAGACGCTCGCGGATTTTCATCATCGCGTCGGAGAGACCATTGCCGACACGGTTCGGCGCTACGAGGGCAAACGGGTCGTGATCTTCTGTCACGGTGGAGTCGTGGATGCAGCGCTGCGGCAGGCGATGAAGGCGCCGCCGATGGGTAGCTTCGACATCTGGACGCTCAACACGTCGATCACCGAGCTCCACGTCGTCGCGCCCGGGCGATGGCGGCTGATTCGTTACAACGATCACGCGCACCTCGCTGGTCTTGATCGTGAGACCCCAAAGGCTGCCCCCTCTGCCTGACTCGTTCGAACTCGGGTCGTCGGCTCCGGATCGACGACGGTACGAGTTCGTCGTCGTGGGCGCCGGCATCGCCGGCTGTGTCCTCGCAGGTCGCCTTGCGGCGGCCGACCGCGATGTCCTGCTGATCGACGCCGGTCCCGGCGGCCCACCGTCGGCGGCCGGAGAAGCATCGTTCTTCGAGTCGCTCGCCGAACCCGGACGGACGCGGTCGGGCTTCACCGTGCAACCGACCCGGCTCGACGTGACTCGGCCATACCAGCTCGGTCAAGGCATCGGGGGTGGCTCGGTTGTCAATGCGATGCTCGCGACACCCGGACGACCCGCTGACTACGACCGCTGGGAAGGTGAGTTCGGTTGCGCCGGTTGGGGATGGGCATCGTTGCGTTGGACACTCGATGCCCAACTCCTGCCGACGACGCAGCCTCACCGAGAGGAATTCGGCAGCGTCGATCGCGCCTTGATCGACGCTGCGGTCGGGCTCGGCCACCACGGTTCCGGTAGCAAGCTTGTCGACGGCGGGTTGGGGGTGGGGCCCGCATGGTTGACTCGCCGCGACGGGCGACGGGTTACAGCCGCAGATGCCTATCTGCCCCTCGGCGGCGACCACTTGACGGTCAGAGCGAACGCCCGGGCCGAGCGAGTGATCATGGACGGCACCGACGCGATCGGGGTGCTGCTCGCGACCGGAGAGTTCATCGAGGCCGGTGAGGTCATCGTCTGCGCCGGGGCCATCGAGTCCCCCGCGATCCTTCTTCGCAGTGGCGTGATCCGGCAGGGGATCGGCGTCGGTTTGAAGGACCATCCTTCGGCGAGCTTCGGCATGCAGTTGCTCGAGCCGAACGATTCCAAGGGCCTTGCCGCTGCGACGCTGTTGCGCTGGTCGTCCACCGGATACGGCGGAGATGACGGAGGTGACGGCGATCTTCAACTGCTCCCGCTCAACCATCTCGGCTCCCGCGCTTCGAGCGCTGGATCCGCTGGATTGGTCGCGGCGGTGATGTTCGTTCATTCGACGGGCACGGTTGCCATTGACGACCGGGATCCAACGGCGCCGCCGATCGTGCGGATCAACATGCTGGATGACGAGCGCGATCGCAGACGGCTTCGGGAGGCCGTTCGTCACATGGCGGCTCTCGTGGCGACCGACCCTTTTCGACGGATAACCCGGGACGTGTCGATCGACGAACAGGGCACACCCCTCGCCGCGCTCGCGGAGGACGAGGACGGACTCGATCGATGGATGATGAACGGTGTCGGCGACTTCTTCCACGCCGCCTGTACGTGCCGGATGGGACCTGTAACCGACGACCTCGCCGTGGTCGATCCGGCGGGCAGCGTCCACGGCTACGACCGTCTCCGGGTCTGCGACGCCAGCATCTTCCCCGACCTTCCACGGGCCAACCCCGCCCTCCCGACGGTGATGGTCGCCGAACAGATCGCGGCGATGATGCTCGCTTCGGACTCCAATGGATGATTTGCCGCGCGCCCGGGTGGGACGCTGATCATCCGATGGGACTCACGAATCGGCGTTGGTTGGGGGCTTTCGCATTGAGATGACCCGCCCGCCCGAGGTGGAGGTCGCAGCAGGGGGCTTTCGCGCGACGACGGCCGAACGTTCTGGCAGGGTCGCCGGTGTCGGCTTCGCAGACTTGCTCGGTGAGCGCTTGGTGTTCGCGACCTTGCGCACCACCGCCGCCCGCTCGGCAGCCGCAGCGGCGTTCAGGGCGGGAGCTTTCTTGGCGGCGGGCGTGCCGGCTCCGATGGCCGGGACTTTGGCAGGGATCGGGTCACAGAACTGCAGCAGTTCGGCCATGCTCTCGTGGAGGTAGTCGGTCATGACCCACAGGTCCGGTACGAGATCGCGGCAGGCGATGAACCCGAAGTCGAGGTTGCCGTTGTAGCTCTGAACGGTCATGTTGAGTCCTTGGCCGTCGGCGAGCGCCGACACTGGGTAGAAGTGCTGCAGCTTGGCCCCAGCGCTGTAGAGCGGGTAGTTCGGGCCGGGGACATTGCTGATGATCAGGTTGAACGGTGGGTTCATCCGATCGGCGATCCGCAAGCGGCTGTACATCCGCATCGCCCGAGCAGCGATCGCGGGCGGGGCGAACTGGGTGAAGTCCAGAAGGCTCTCGGCAGGGATCGCGGCGAGGCTGTCCTTCGCCGCTGTCATCGATTGCTGGACTCGACCCAACCGCTTCACGGGATCGTCCTCGTTGGTCGCGAGATCGGCCAACAGCGCAGATACCCGATTCTGGTAGACGTCGTCCTCGTTGCCGTGGCGGACGCTGACGGGCACCAGCGCGATCAGCGATTCCGGCGGAAGGCAATCGTGGGCGAGGAGGTATCGGCGTAGCGCTCCCGAGCAGAGGGCCATCACGACATCGTTGAACGTGCAGCCGAACTGGCGTCGTACTCGTTTGGCGTCATCGAGCGGGATCGTGGTGTTGGCGAAGCGGCGATGCGGTGTGATCGGATGATTCCACGGCGTGCGCGGGGCCTGGGTCGGGGGCAGCGCGGGCGGATGATCGACGTCGTGGTGAACGCCGCGGAGCCGTTCACGCATCAGCCGCCCGAGCACGCCTGGCATTGGTTGGGCGATGAGGTCCGCCAGCGCTCGTATCCCGCCGTTCTGGGTCGAAGCGGCGAGTTCGCGGACGCTGCGAACCGACAGCCGGATCATCTTTTCCGGTCGGCGCACGAACTCGAGCATGGTCAGCCGGAGGAGTTCTTCGTCCGTGGGAACCGTGTCCGGTTGCCACGGTGCCGGTACACCGCTCGGTCGATAGTCGGGGCTCGGATCCAGGATCGCGGCCAACATCCCTGCTCCGGCGGCGCCATCGATCGCGGCGTGATGGACTTTGGTCAATTGAGCGATCAGCGTGCCGTTCTCGACACCCTCGATCACGTACAACTCCCATAATGGGCGGTTACGGTCGAGCGGACGGGCGACGATCCGGCTGATCACTTCTGCGAGTTGCTCGGCATCGCCCGGCGGCGGGACTGCGTGGTGGCGGACGTGGAAGTCGATGTCGAAATCGGGGTCCTCGATCCAATACGGGAGATCGAGGCCGAACGGAACTTCGATCAAGCGTCGCCGGAACGGTGCGAGGAGGTCGATCCGTTCGAGGATGATCTGCTTGGTGGCTTCGAGCCCTGCACCGCCGGGCGCGCCCGTCGGGTCGTAGATGTTCAGCGATGACACATGCCCGAACGTGCTCGGGGTCTCCATGTTCAAGAAGCTGACATCCATTCCGCTGAGTTGGCGCATGATCGCAGCCTAGAGCGACCCGGCTGTCTGGTTCTCCTCGCCGCATTCAACTCATAGGGTCCGGCGTCTGGTCGCCCCGGGTTGGCGTGCTAGCAATGGCGCGATGAGCGCAGCTTCGAAACCCACGTCCGAGCCCTCGGGAGGGTTACGCGAGTTGGGCAATGGCTGCTTTGCATACCTGCAGCGAAGCGGCGGGTGGGGATGGAGCAATGCCGGCCTCGTGACGGGCGACGGAGCGTCGCTGCTGATCGACACGCTGTTCGACCTCCGCCTGACGGCTGAGATGCTGGCGACGATGCAAACCGCGCTCGACATTGCGCCGTTGGGGACGGTCGTCAACACCCACGCCAACGGGGATCATTGCTACGGCAACCAGCTCGTCTCCGGGGTCGAGATCATTGCGAGCGAGCGGGCAGCGCACGAGATGACCGAGGTACCTCCGTCGATGCTGGCGGCTTTGAACTCAGCCCCTGGCGAACTCGGCGACCTGTTTCGCAGTTTCTTCGGCGAGTTCGAGTTCAACGGGATTGAGTTGACCTTGCCGACCCGTACCTTCGAGGGCCGCCTTGACATCGAGGTCGGTGGCCGCTTGGTCGAACTGATCGAGGTCGGCCCAGCGCACACCGCCGGAGACATCATTGCCTACGTACCCGACTGCAAGACGGTGTTCACGGGCGACATCTTGTTCGTCGGCGGCACGCCGATCGTGTGGGCTGGACCGGTGGGCAACTGGATCGCGGCGTGCGATCTGATGCTGGGGATGGACATCGAGACGGTCGTTCCCGGCCACGGCCCCGTGACCGACAAGAGCGGAATCGTGCGTGTTCGCGACTATCTCACCTTCGTCGACCACGAGGCGACGTCGAGGTTCGAGGCAGGAATGGACGCGTGGGATGCGGCTCGCGACATTGCGCTCGACGGGTTCGGCGAGTTGAGCGAAGCAGGCCGGATCAGTGTCAACGTGGACACCGTCTACCGAAGTCTCGACCCACGCCACGTGAGCCCGAATGTCGTCGAACAGTTCAAGCGGATGGCTGCGCTGGAGTCGCCTCACGCCCACTGACGGGTTCGCCAGCGGGGTCGTCAGCGGGGTCGTCAGCGGGTTTGTCGGCGGGTTTGTCGGCGGGCTGTGCCGATGCGCGTCGCCTCGTTCGCAGCGATCGTCGCACTGCGAACACCCAACCGACGCCGACGCTGATCGAGAACACCAACCACTGCACTGCATACGACAGGTGCGGTGGGCCACCGGTCAGGTCGGGTGCCGGCACGGGGATCGGTGGTTCGGGCGATGCCGGGTCCGAGGCGATGAAGTCGAGGTACACGGGGGCGACATCGATGCCTAGTCGCTCCGCGATCAGGGGCAGGTCGATCCGTCGAACCTCGATTGCTTCGCCGACGGCGTTGTCGGTCAGTTCCCCGGTTCGGCGCTGCTGACTGGTGCGGACGGTGCCACCGATCACCAAGGGTGCAGCCGGCGCGGATGGAGGTTCGGCTCCGTCGGGCACGAAGCCGCGATTGACGATCACGATCGGGCCGTCGTCGATCTGGAACGGGGTCAGGACGTTGACCCCGTTGACGCCGTTCTGGGTCCGATTGATCTGCAGCAGTTGACCCGATTGGACATACGAGCCGGTCGCTGTTGCGATCCGGTATTCGATGTCGGAGATGTCGGCGATGTCGTCACCGGACCCGAGCAGCGACGTGAGCGGCACCGCTGGCGTCGTGTCCCTGTCCTGTCGGGTCTCCACCGTTGTCACGAAGTCGTCCCTGGCGTTGTAGCGGTCCCATTGCCACTTCGCCGCAAAGAGCATTCCGATGATCGCAGCCAAGACGACGACGTGGAAGACGATCCACTTCGGGCGCAGGAGGAACGAGTACATGTGTCATCGACGGTATTCGGTCGATCGTGGTCTCCCACCATCTCGCTGCGGCTTCGAGCGTTCCGATCACAACAAGTACCGTGCTGTCGTGGGTCCGGAACAGGTGACAGGAGAGTGGTTGTCGACATTGTTCGGGACCACCGTGGAGATGATCGATCAGACCCGAATCGGCGACGGTCTCGTCGGCATGAACCTGCGGGTCGCGCTGCGTTCCGAAACCCCCGCTGTTCCTGCCAGCGTGGTGATCAAGCTTCCCTCACCCGACGCGACCAGTCGGGCGACTGCGATGGCATTGCGCAACTACGAGCGCGAAGTCAAGTTCTATCAACAGGTCGCGACGACGGTCGACATTCACGTTCCGCGTTGCTACTTCGCAGAATGGAACGAGTCCGACCATGACTTCGTGATCGTCCTCGAAGATCTCGCGCCTCAGGAGCAGGGCGATCAGATTGCCGGGTGCTCGCCCGAAGTCGCCCGCACGGCCGTTCTGGAACTCGCTCGGTTGCACGGACCGCGTTGGCAGGACCCGACCCTGTTCGAGCTCGATTGGGTCGCACGCCGCTCCGGTGATCAAGACGGCGCGATGCTCGCGGGGATGTGGGCGATGCTGTTCCCCGGCTTTCTTGCCACCTACGCCAAGTATCTCGATCCCGACGCGACCGAACTCGTGGCAAGATTCGGCGGTCAGGTCGCTGCGTGGGCGGATCAGCGCGACTCGCCGCTGACGGTCACCCATGGCGACTACCGCTTGGACAACCTGATGTTCGCAACAGCCGAAGGCGGTGCGGCCATCACCACCGTCGACTGGCAGTCGCCGGGCCACGGACCGGGGCTGGCCGATGTCTCGTACTTCCTCGGAGCCGGCCCGCTGCCCGATGATCGACGTGCAATCGAACGCGGCCTGGTCGCCGAGTACGCGGCTGCGCTGCGTGGCGATTACAACGTCGAGATCGACGACGACTGGGCGTGGGAACAATACCGCGTCAACGCGTTCGCCGGTGTGGTGATGGCCGTCATCGCGTCCCAGATCGTTGGCGGCACCGAGCGCAGCGAGCGGATGTTCGCGGCGATGGCTACCCGGCACCTCCGGCATGCGCTGGACCTGGAGAGTGAGTCGCTGATCGGATGAGTCACGACCTGCCTGATTTCCACATCCCCCATGCCGAGAAGATCGAATGGATGATCGAGACAGCGGGCTGGGCGCTCGAACCCGTCGCGCCGGTACCGGAGTCGGACCCACCGGTACCCGGCTACGCGTACACCGTGGGTCTGCCCGCGCTGACCGGCTTCGCCGAGATCGCGGTCTTCGGGTTGCAACCCGTGGCCGCGCGCGGGCTGGTCGGTCTGGTAGTCGACTTGTTGCAGGGTGGGACCGAGATTCCGTACGGGGTCGAACTTGTTGGTTTGTTCGACAACGACCTGCGCAGTGTGTTCGCTCCGATCGACCTCGATGAACACCGGGGTTACTTCCAGACGGCCGTGTCGTGGTATCGGGGCCGATCGTTCGACATCGTTCAACTGCTTTGGCCGGATCGCAACGGGTTCCTCCCGCACGAGGTGGGTTATGCCCAAAACATGAGGCTCGCCCAGCCAGTAATCGGCCGGGTCTGAAATCAGGTCTGAACCCGGGTCTGAATTGCGATGCTCAGCGTCGCAGTGTCCGTAACTCGTTCAGCTCTGCGGCCAGTTCGTCGAGCGCGGGTTGCTCGCCGCGCAGCAGCGCTCCGGATCGGCTCTCCGTCAGTCCTGCATCCCGGACCAGGTCCGGCCAACTCGACTCGGGTCGTTCGAGAACCCGCCGCAGGGCAACGGTGAGCGCGACGATCGGATCAGAATCGAAGTCGGCGAGCAATGCCTCGACATCGTGCTTGGTCAGGCGAGCGATGGCGTTCGTTCCTCGAGCGTCCAACCAACGCCATGAACCGGGAGCAGGTCGAGGAACGGGTCCGCGCTGAACGCCTCCGGCCCATTGACCCCCGCGCCCGTCCACTGACCTTCTGCGATCAACTCACATGCAACCACGGGGTGCACCGCGGTCTGCCACACGACCGCCTGATGGCCGAACGTACGCATCGTCCATTCGTTGTCGACGATCTGGTAGAGGTATGCCTCGCGGGGGTTTCCCTCGAGGTCCAGGCCGCGGACCAACGAGCCTGCGCACGTACGCCCGCGCATGCGGTCGCCGAGTTCGGCCGGGTTCGGGAGCACCGCGGCGACGACATCTCGCGGCGAGACTTCGACACCCCGAACGATCACCGGCTTGGTGCTGTCCAACCCCAACATGTGCAGGGTCCTCAGAACGTCGATGAATTCGTCGCCGAGGCCGTACTTGAAAGTGACCCGACCGACATCGAGCCAGCGCGGGATCAAGATGACTTCTTCGTGCTCGACATTGACACAGCCGAGTGCGCCGATGCCATCCGGGAAGACGAAGGTCTCGGGCTCGCTGAACGGTGCCGTCGTGAACCAGCCGCGGTCTTTCTCCCAGATCACGGGAGGGTTGAGGCACTCTTCGATGGTCGTCCAGATGCTGAACGTGGGGGCGAAGCCGACGCCTTCGATGACTAGGTCGGCGCCGTCGCGGACACCGACCTCGTCGATCGCGCTGAACAGGTGATCGCTGGCATATCGGGCCAATACGTCGGACAGACCGGGCTCGACTCCCATCCCGCACAATGCCAACTGGCCCCGCTCGATCCACTGGTCGCTGACTGCGAACTGGGCGTCACCAAGCATGATCCCGGTTTGATGATGAGGGTCGGTGAGATGGGGCGACGACATGTGCATTGCCATGTCCAAGTAGTGGCACCCGGCGTCGAAAGCAGCGTCGAAGATCGGTGGATTCAGCCGTGGGTCGCAGGCATTGACGATGATGTCCGCGCGCATGGTCCTTGCGAGTTCGACGATGTCGGCGCGGTCCGACGCATCGACACGAGTGGACCGCACCCGTTCGCTGGCGGCCTTGTCGGCGGCCCGTCCGGCTCGATTGCCGTCGATGTCGGCCAGGACGATGTCGGTGAAGACGCGACGCCGCGCAGCGATCGAGGCAAACGCTGCTCCGACCCCACCCGCACCGATGATGAGAACCCGCATGGGCCGACAGTAGCGCGCAGGGTTTCGGCACTGCGGTCCGCTCGCGAATGGGCGGGCTCTAGCTCAGAGGGCGAAGGCCCGCCGCTCGGCGCCCGTGCTGACGAGTGACGCGATGCGCTTGGCGAGGAACGGGCTGAAATAGCCGCGATACCGGATCTGTAGCTGCGGCAACATCCAATCGTTGCCGGTCACCTTGGTCCGGCACTCGGGGGCGCCGCAGTCGCACGCGAACTCGTTGAAGTCGCTCCCCATGTTCATCGCATAGTCGAAGGAAAGGGTCTCGCCGACAACAATGTCGCGCATTGCCACGACCAGTACACCACCCGAGATCCCGCAGTTCGGCGAACATGAATGATTGATCGAGTCGCCCGGAACTCGATTCTCGGAAAGGACGTCGGCCAGCAGGAACAGGTCGTCATCGATCTGGGTGCTGCGCACGTGATCATCGATCGCCAGTGCGGAAAGTTCAGCGCGGGTCACGCAGCGTCCACCGACCGCGGCAACGGTCTCGCCGGCGGTGATTGCCTTGGCCGCAAAGGCGCCCCAGCCATCGCGGTCGGCACGAACACTGGCCTTGGACGAGAGAAAGTTGGTGTTCACATCGACAGCTTGCCGGTCGATCTTCGGTCCGTCTACTCGCTGATCGATCAGCCGACACTGACCAGTGGATCAGTCAATCCTGCTAACTGGATCAGCTACGTTGGCGGCTGCTCGCACGAACACATTCGGGGGAATGATGACGAACTGGAACCTGGCCGAAGTCTTTGCTGCCGTGGCGGCCCGTGTGCCAGATCGACCGTGTCAGATCCAGGGCGACCGGGTGATCACGTGGCGCGAGTTCGAAGGGCGTGCCGAGTCGCTTGCGGCTGATCTCGTCGCAAGCGGGGTGAGTCATCAGGCCAAGTTGGCCTGCTACCTCTACAACGGGCCCGAGTACATGGAAGCAGTGACCGCCGCGTTCAAGGCGGCGATGGTGCCGGTCAACACCAACTACCGCTATGGCGTCGAGGAGATCGTCTATCTGTTCGACAACGCCGATGCCGAGGCGGTCGTGTTCCACGCTTCGTTCGGGCCGCTGCTCGAACAGGTTCGTCCGCGCGTCACGAAGGTCAAGCGTTGGTACTGCGTCGCAGACGATTCGGGGAGCGGTCCGGCGTGGGCGACCCCGTACGAGGAGGTCGTGACGGCTGGTCATCGGCTGCCTGCCGGCGGCGTCGAACTGAGTGCCGATGACCTGCTGTTGTTGTACACGGGCGGCACAACCGGCATGCCAAAGGGTGTGATGTGGCGCCAGGACGACCTGTTCAACGTGCTCGGAGGCGGCGGCAACGCCGTGACCGGAGTTCCTCCTGCCGACGGCATCGAGGACCTCGTCAGCAGGATCGATCTCGAGCAGCTAACCGGGGCGATGATGCTTGTCGCCTGTCCGCTGATGCACGGCACCGGCCAGTTCAGCGCGATCAACGCGATGTCGTCGGGCGGTTGCATCGTCACGCTCGCCAAGCGCAGTTTCGACGTCGAGGAACTGTTGACGACGATCGAGAATCGAGCAGTCACGACGGTCATCATCGTCGGGCAAGCCTTCGCGGGTCCGATGTTGGAGCATCTCCGCGAGAATCCCGATCGATACGACCTCACGTCGCTCGGGTTGGTGATGTCCAGCGGCGTGATGTGGAGCCAGGAGAACAAGGCGGGCCTGCTCGAGTTCATCCCGCAGGCGATCCTGTTCGATTCGTTCGGTTCTTCAGAAGCTGTTGGGCTTGGTGCTTCGGTCAGCGCCAAGGGTGCCCCACAACGTACGGCCCGGTTTCAGCTCGGTGCCGACTGCGCCGTGTTCGACGATCGCGGCGAGCGAGTTCTTCCCGGGTCCGGTGAGCGTGGTGTCGTGGCTGTCGGCGGCTTCATCCCGCTCGGCTACTACAAGGACGAGGAGAAGACGGCGCAGACTTTTCGAACCTACGAGAACCGCCGCTGGAGCGTGCCTGGGGACTTCGCCGAGATCAACGACGACGGATCGCTTCTCCTGCTCGGGCGCGGGTCGGTGTGCATCAACACCGGAGGCGAAAAGGTCTTCCCGGAAGAGGTCGAGGAAGCCTTGAAGACCCATTCGTCGGTGCTCGACGCGGTCTGTGTCGGTCTCCCCGATGAAAGATTCGGGCAGGTCATCTGCGCGGTGATTGAACCGGTCCATGGCCAAGTCCCGGATCTCGCCGTTCTCGTGGCTCATGTCCGAACCACGCTTGCGCACTACAAGGCGCCGCGTTCGATCGTTGTCGTCGAGACGATCAACCGCGCGCCCAACGGCAAGGTCGATTTCAAGCGACTCACCGCAGTCGCCCTCGAGCGATCTGGGATCGCGACGTGAACGGTGCCGATCTGCGCGCCCGTCTGTCAGGGGCCAGCGTCGTGATGCCCGGCGTGTGGGACGTGTTGTCGGGGTTGCTGGCGGTCGAGGCGGGATTCTCCACGGTTTTCGTCAGTGGGTACTGCGTCAGCGGCACGTTGCTCGGTCGGCCGGACTTCGGGTTCATCACCCAGACCGAGATGGCCGAAGTGGCCCGCCGGATCTGTGCCGGTGTGCCCGACGCGATCGTCGTCGTCGACGCCGACACGGGTTACGGCAATCCGCTCAACACGATTCGCACCGTCGACCTGTGGGAACAGGCCGGCGCCGCAGGGATGTTCCTCGAGGATCAGGTCTGGCCGAAGCGCTGCGGCCACATGTCGGGCAAGCAGGTGGTGCCCGCGCAGGATTGGTTGGCAAAGCTGCGCGCGGCCGTCGACCACCGCACCCACCTCCACATCACGGCCAGGACCGACGCTCGCGCATCGCTGGGGTTGGGCGACGCGATCGAGCGGGCCAAGATGGCACGGGACATCGGCGTCGACGCGTTGTTCGTCGAAGCTCCCGAGTCGGTGTCGGAGTTGGAGCAGATCGCTGCAGCGCTTCCGGACGTTACCCTCGTTGCGAACATGGTCGAGAGAGGCAAGACGCCACTCTTGACGCCGCAGGAGCTTGCCGAGATCGGGTTCCGATTCGTCGTCTCCCCGTTGAGCGGATTGTTCGCGATGGTTGCTGCGCTCCGCGAGACCTTCGCTCTACTCGGCACGAAGGGTTCGTTGCGAGACGATCTCGACCGGTTGGTGCCGTTCGAAGACTTCGGTCGGATCGTTGGATTGGATCACCAGTTCGAACTCGAGCAGCGTTATCGAGTTGCACCCCCCGGGTGACCCGTTACACTTCGACCAGCATTACGAGCGGCTCATCCGAAACCATCGGGTGGGCCCGGCAACCTGGGAACAGAAGCCCCAAGGTGCCTCCATCCGTGGCATAGCAATTTGGCCACAGGATGGGATGTGGTCGGGTCCTCGGGTTCGGCAACAAAGGCTTCGGCCGCTCTCGATGTGGGCTGATCGGATTCAGAAAGGGATAACACGTGGAGAGAGCACCGCTGCCGGTCACCGGCGCATGGCTGCCCGGCGACCCCGTCGGCAATCGCCAGTTCCTCACGATCGCGACCGATCACCCAATGGCCCTCGATGGCGGGACCACCCTTTCCGACGTAACGGTCGCATACGAAACCTGGGGGCGCCTCGATCCCGATGCCAGCAACGCGCTCTTGTTGTGCCATGCCTGGACGGGCGACAGCCATGTGGCTGGTCCGGACGGACGGGGGCATACCGGTGCCGGCTGGTGGGACGACGTGATCGGGCCGGGCAAGGCGATCGACACCGATCGCTGGTTCGTCGTTTGCGCCAACGTGTTGGGCGGCTGTCAGGGCTCGACCGGACCAGCGTCGCCTCACCCGAGTGACGGTGAACCGTATGGTTCCCGGTTCCCGGTCATCACGGTTCGCGACATGGTGCGAGCCCAGGCCAGGTTGGCCGACGCGCTCGGCGTCGGTGCGTGGCACAGCGTCATCGGCGGATCGATGGGCGGGATGCAGGTGTTGGAGTGGGCGATCACGTATCCGGGCCGTGTTCGCTCGCTGATCCCGATCGCGACGTGCGCGCAGGCGACAGCGCAACAGATCGCGTGGGGCGCGATCGGGCGTAGGGCGCTTCTGCTCGACGACAAGTGGCGCGAAGGCGATTACTATGACGCGGATCCGGGTGATGGTCCGTGGCGCGGCCTCGCAATCGCGCGGATGGTCGCCCAGGTCACCTTTCGCAGCGACAACGCCTTCACCGATCGATTTGGGCGTGAGCTCGCCGATGGGGCGACGTTGAAGAACGGGTTCGATCTTTGGCAGCGGTTCGAGGTCGAGCGCTACCTCGATCATCACGGTGAGAAGCTGATCCGGCGCTTCGACGCGAACAGCTACCTGATCATCGGCAAGGCAATGGACCTGCACGATGTCGGCCGGGGGCGAAATGGTCTCGTCGCGGCGATGTCGCGGATCAAGGTGCCGACACTGACCGTCGGTATCTCCAGCGACATGCTCTACCCCTCGTATCAGCAGCGTCAGATCCGCGATCTGCTCGTTGCCAACGGGACCCGATGCGAATACGTCGAGATCGAGTCACCTCACGGTCACGACTCGTTCCTCATCAATCTTGATCAGGTCGCGCCTCCGATTGCGTCGTTCCTTGATTCCGTCCCGATGCCAACAGTTCGGTGACGAATGTCGACTTGTTGGCTGCCATCTCCTCGAGAATCGGTATGGCACGACTCTTCAACGGCAATCTGATCGCGATCAGTTCGGCTCCGAGACTTGGACCGCCATCGCGGCGGAGAACCGGGGAAT
>JANOEM010000718.1:0-4029 GCA_031413195.1 Actinomycetes bacterium | reverse complement strand
GAACGACGTCGACCCCTTCGGGAACGAGTTCTTCGCGTTCATCGAGGAGTGGATGGCAGCGGGCAGCCCCGGCTATCGACTGCAAACAGGTCGCGAAGTACCGCCGGACTGACGCCTTCGGAATCTTCTGCGCGGAACTCGTCGCGACGCACTTTCGCGGTCAATGGATACAATCCCGATAGGAAACATCGGGATTTGCCTGTGAACCCGGGAGGAACTGACGTGGCGCCATTCGAAAGTGTGCTTGACCTGATCGGCAACACGCCGTTGGTCGATGTCAGCAACCTGTCGCCGAACCCGAACGTCCGCATCTACGGCAAGCTCGAGGGCCAGAACCCGTTCGGTTCGGTCAAGGATCGAATCGCCAAGAGCATGATCGAGCAGGCCGAAAAAGACGGTCGGCTCAGTCCGGGCCAGACCATCATGGAACCCTCATCGGGCAACACCGGAATCGCGCTGGCAGCAATCGCCCAGATGAAGGGTTACCCGATCAAGATCCTGATGCCCGAAAGCGTCAGCATCGAGCGCCGCCAGATGCTCCAGGTCTTCGGCGCGGAGTTGATCCTCACCCCCGGCGAAGAGGGCAGCAACGGCGCCGTTCGCCGTGCCCAGGAGATGGCCTTGGCTCACCCCGAATACTGCTTCCTGTATCAGTACGGCAACGACAGCAACCCGCAGGCTCACTACGAAGGCACCGGGCCCGAGATCTGGCGCGACCTCCCCGAGATCACCCACTTCGTCGCGGGCCTTGGCACCAGTGGAACATTGATGGGCACGGGCCGGTACTTGAAAGAACAGAACCCGAAGATCAAGGTGATTGCGATCGAACCGCCGCTCGGCGAGCGGGTCGAGGGGCTGCGTAACCTCGAAGACGGGTACATTCCCCCGTTGTTCGAGCAGTGGAATGGATTCGAACTGCTCGACCGCAAGCGCGTCGTGCGTCCCCGCGAAAGCATCGAGTGGACACGGCGTCTCGTGGCCGAATGCGGAATCTTCGCAGGGATCTCCGCCGGCGCCGCGATGGCCGGGGCCGCGAAAGTCGCCGCAGAGATCGACGAGGGCGTGATTGCTTTCATCGTGTGCGACAACGGCTGGAAGTACCTGTCGACAGGCGCGTACACCGACGATCTCGACGTGGCCGAGGCCAACGCCGAAAGCATTATTTACTTCTGACCTGGATCACTTCTGAACTGGGCTGAATCTGAACCGGGCTGACTCTGAACCGGGCTGACTCTGAACCGGGCCATGCCGCTGGCGGTGAAGCTCACGTGCTCGGCCAGATGACCTTGCCCGACGAATCGTAGATCGAGGCGAGGACTTCGGCGTCGTAGGCCTTGGCGATGTCGGGCGCCTTGCCATCGAACAGACCGATCTCTGCGTACGCCTTCACCTCGGCCCGGAGTAGGTCGCCGTCGGGAAGGCCGACCGGCACGCCATCGGGGGTGTTGTCGCTGACCAGCTTGGATTCGGTCTCCCAGCGGAACGTCTCGCCATCGGGCGACAGGAAGTTCGGATTGCCGTTGTTGTCGATGAAGTCGAGCGCAATCATCGAGGCCGCAGCCGGATCGGCGATGGCATCGGCCAGTCCCTGCATGGTCGCCCGCATGAAGTCTTCGGTCGCAGTCGGATGTTGGGTCATGAACGAGCGATTGGAGTAGATCACGCCGAAGCTGCCCGGGATCCCCTCCGCCGATGGGTCGAACAGTTGAAATGGAATGCCTGCCCGATCGAGTTGCCCGGGTTCGTTGCTCTTGTAGCCCGGGAAGCCGACGATCTCGGGGATCTCGATGTGGATCGTTGGATCGAACCCTTCGATCGGAACCGTCTGATAGTCGGACCCCTCGACGAGCCCTGCCTGCGCGAGCATTGCCTGGACGCTTGGTGTGATCCTTCCCTTGACCCCAATCGTGGCGCCCTTCAAGTCCGCAAGCGTGGTTGCCTCGCCAGGCTTGACAATCAGCGCATCGATCGCCGTGCGGCCTTCGACTGCCAGCGCAACGACATCGGCGTCGGTGTTGTCGGCGCGAAACGAAGCGACCTCGCTGAACGAGCCTCCGCTCGAGAACTGCGCCTGGTTCCCGGCGATCAGAGGATAGTTCGCCGTCGAGAAGCTGGCCTGGACATCGACATCCAAGCAGAGATCTTCGTAGTAGCCCTTTTGCTTCGCGACCAGGACATCGACGATGCTCGCGGATGCGGCGAAATCGAAGCTGGACAGGTACGTGATCTTGCCAGCGGCCCTGTTCTCCTCGCAGCGCTTGTCGGGGAACGCAGCGCCCGCCGCAACGGCTGGTGCAGAACTTGGTGTGCTGGAAGCGGCCGAGTCGTCGTCAGAGCACGCGGCGATGCCGACGCCGAGAACGGCAACAACAGCAAGTGCGAAGGACCTCTGCAGCGGCATGGGAGCCGAGCGTAACCCCCGTTGTTTGCAGCTTGGTAACGCTTCCGTTACGTCTCGTTCACCTGCACGGCAAACGATGCGAGCACGTTTGCGCCTCCGATACCGACTCGATGACCGGTACGGGAGATGAATCCGAGCTGCACCCCGATGGTTGGATCATGCACCGTGAAGAACTGTTCGTGGCCGTTTGCATCGACCACGACCTCGCTGAGCAGCGGGGCATCGACCGCGGTGAGCGCGGCGCGGGCGTAGTGCGCGTTGAGGACATCGATCGACAGATGCTGGATGCCGCTGCCGTGCCGACTCAGATAGGACACCACGTCCGGGCCCGCCTCCGGCCCGACGAGCACCATCACCACACCTCCGGCTGCAACCGCCTGGAGGCCCGGCGAGTCGCCGTCGGCGAGGGCAACGGTGTGAAAACCAAGTCGGTCCGTGAACGTTGCGACCGCTGCCGCGAGATCCTCGACGGCGATGACCGCATGGTCGAAACGCGTTGCGACGGTGTCGACAGCGCTGCGGGCGCTCTCGGGAGCAGCGAGCTTGTCGGGCTTGTCGTCGGGCCGAGTGCCGGCGACTTCGATGCGGTGGGTCTCGGCCAACAGCACACGGAAGACCTGTTCCGCGAAGTCGGGATCGACGCCAGCGTCGATCGCGAGTTGGCGACGAGTCGTGATCACGTCGCGAACTCGGGCGGGCTGGATGACAGGCGTGTCGGTTCCCTCCTTTACCCGAGCCACGTCCTCGCAGACGGCCAATCGGTCGGCGAGGACCTGGACCAGTTGCCGGTCGAGCTCGTCGATTCTGGCGCGTAGCTCGGAGAGGGACGTCATGGCGCCCCACGGTAGCCAAGGCGCTGGATCATTGTGTGACCCGCCGTTGCGATGCATGCCACCGCAGAAGCACTCGCTCGAGAACGCTGATCAGCGCAAGAGCCAATGCTCCGAGAAACGCCGAGCAGAACACCGTCGACCACAACGGCAACGCCTGCTGGGCCGTCAGCGCCCGTCGGCCGATCGAACCCAATCCACGGTTCGACAGAGCCCCACCCTGGGTGTAGTACACGGCGGCGATCGAAAGCCCGACCGCGAATCGGGCGGCGGTGAAGAGCCCCGGCAATGCGTGCGGTACGCGGATCCGCCACAGCGTTTCCCACCACGAAGCGTCCACACACCGCACAATCTCGAGTGTGGCCGGATCTGCAGAGCGAAGGCCGACGGTGGTTGCGTACGCGAATGCAGGCATGCAGACCAGCGCGGCGACGAACAACACCGGCTTGGTCCCACCGTTCAACCACAGTACGACCGATGCGCTGTAGGCGACCCACGGCGTCACCTGGACCAGGATCAAGACCGGAAACGCAGCCTCTTCGACCCACCGTGACGCTGCCATCAAGGCACCGAGGCCGAACCCGACCACCAGTGCGATCAGGATTGCCCGCAGCGCGTCGGAACCTGTCTGCCATGTCGCCCGCGCGAACCCAGTGCTCTCGCCGAACAAGTAGTCGAGAATCTCCGATGGTGCGCGGAGCGCGTAGCTGGGCACATCGCCGACACGGACGAGGAGCTCCCACAACCCGAAGAACACACCGACTCCCAGAATGGGCGCAACGATCGGTCGGACCCTCA
>JANOEM010000717.1:0-2172 GCA_031413195.1 Actinomycetes bacterium | reverse complement strand
CAGCGTTCCTGATCTTCGTCGGCGCCTTCGGCACACTGATCGGCACCCAGGTCGCCGACGTCCTGGGAAAATCCGATCAGTACATCACCGACACGGTCAGCTTCCTCAACGACAACTTCGGTGCCAACATCGATCCGCAGGAAGTCATCAGCGACTTCAATGATCCCAACGGCAGCGTGCAGGGGTACATCCGGTCGCAGAGCGACGAGGCTGTGGGGCTGTCGCTCGCGGTGGTGGGTGTGATCTTCCAAGCCCTGTCGGTGCTGTTGTTCACCTTCTACCTGGTCGCTGACGGACCGCGTCTGCGCCGCGACATCTGCTCGCGGCTTCCTCCGGCACGTCAGGCACGCGTGCTGAAGGCGTGGGAGCTGGCGATCACGAAAACCGGTGGCTACCTCTACTCCCGAACATTGTTGGCGTTGCTGTCGACGTTGTTCCACTGGATCGTGTTCCAGTCGATCGGTACACCGGCGCCGATTGCGCTCGCACTGTGGGTCGGCACCATCAGCCAGTTCATCCCGGTGGTCGGCACCTACCTGGCCGGCGTTCTACCAATTCTGCTGACCCTGCTCGAATCGCCAGTGGATGCGTTGATCGTTCTCGTGTTCATCGTGGTGTACCAGCAGATCGAGAACTACCTCTTAGCGCCGCGCATCACCGCACGCACGATGGAGCTGCACCCGGCCGTAGCGTTCGGCGCCGCATTGGCCGGCGCGGCGCTCCTCGGCATCGTCGGGGCGGTGCTGGCGCTGCCGGCGGCCGCCATGGCGCAAGCGTTCCTCGCTGAGTGGGGTAACCGGTACGACGTCGTCGACAACCACCTCACGTCGATCCCACCCCCGAAGAAGCAGCGCAAGTCAGATCTGCCACCGGCGACGGAACTGACGTAACGCGTTACACAATTCCCAACCCCAACCCCAACCACTTGAACCCGAAATGAGAACCTCATGATTCGAATGATTATCCGTGTCGGAATATCCCTGCTTGGCGCCGCCATTGGCTTCGTCGTCGCGGCGCTGGTGCTCGGTGAGGACATGGACCTCAGCGGTGCAGCGTTCCTGATCGCTATTGGCATCTTCGTCGCGTTGACCGCAGTGCTCGAGCCGTTCATCGAGAAGTTCGGCGACGAGCACCTCTCGATCATCTCCATCGCCAGTTCGCTGATCACGACGTTCTTGGCGCTGGTGATCACCGAGGCGGTCTCCGATGGCCTGACCATCGACGGCATCGCAACGTGGCTCTACGCCACACTCATCGTGTGGGCGTGCACCGCTGTCGCCAAGTTGATCTTGGCCAAGATTTTCATCAAGGAAGTACGCGAGACCCCCTGATCAACGGTGTCGCATGCGACGAGCAGTCGGACGGGGCCGATCAGGCCGCCAAGACGCCGCGTTCGATGGCGGCGACCAGCGCGGCGTGGTCGCGCTCGGTTTGATCAGCGTACGCGACGGCCCAGTCGGCAATGGCCTCGCCGAAAACGTCGGAGGTCCCGATGTAGCCGCTGATCTCGACCGCGTCACCGGTGCGGGCATGCGCGCGAGCAAGCGCCCAGCCGCAGTGTCCCGCATACTGACCGAGTGCGGATGGCCGCATCGTCGACACGTCCGCCGACCACTTCGCATCCCACAACTGGCGCACGTAGTACTGCGCACCGTCGACAGGATCGGTCCCCCAGCCGAGCAGGACGTCGCTGGCAGCCTGCAGCGTACGTTGCCCCTCAACCACTCGTTGCCCGAAGTGCGCAGCCGGTGTGGTGCCGCGAGCGACGCTGATCACCGACTCGCGCGCCTCTTTGACCTGCAGGAACAGCGGACCCCCGTTGGGGCCTTGGAACAAGGCGATCCAGCAGCGGGTACCGACACTGCCGACACCCACCACCTTGCGGGCGTAGTCGACGAAACGGTAACGATCGAGGAGTTCCTGGCGGTCGGCGCTCGGCGTCTCGCGGTAGTCGGCAACGACGCCGAAGACCCGCTCGGTCCGTTCGGCCTCGCCGTGTTCGGAGTGCGTCACGATCGGAGGATTGTCCACGATCACCCGACGGCCGTCGACGATCGACGTCAGCTTGTTCAACGCCTTGATGTGATCCTTGGTGTGGGCTTTCTCGAGCAGATGCTCCTCTTGCTTGCGGCGAGACGCCTTCATCGTGGCAAGCAGGTCCTGCATCTCGAT
>JANOEM010000716.1:0-5088 GCA_031413195.1 Actinomycetes bacterium | reverse complement strand
GGATCATCGCCGGCGGTCTCGACATGCGTGAAAGCTCCTGAGCAACATCGATCCCGGTGATTCCCGGAAGATGAATGTCGAGTAGCACGAGTTCGGGTCGGAGCGTGTGGCACATCACCAACGCTTCCTCGCCCGTCGCTGCAACGCCCACGATGTCGAAGCCCCCGTGAGTCATCAGAGCCTGCGCTGATGCTGCGAACGCGGGGTGATCGTCAACGAGAAGGACTCGACGAACCGACACCAGGCCAGATTACGCCCGTCAGAGGGCGGGCTGATGCGAGCTACCACGTAATTCGGTCCGGGTGATTCGGTCCGGCCAGGCGTACCTCCGACTCCTGTGCGGCTCAGCCGGGTGTCGGCATGGGGGTGAAGGTGATCGGCATCTCGGTGACGCCGCTGACGAAATCGCTCCTCAAGCGGACTACCGGACCGGCCAACTGGGGATTGCCCAGGCGTTCGACCACCTCACGCATCGTTGCTCGAATCTGGGCCTTGGCGAGGCTGGCCCCGAGGCAGAAATGGACCCCGCCTCCTCCGAAGGTGACATGGTCATTCGGCCTGCGAGACACATCGAAACGATGCGGATCGGCAAACACTTCCTCATCACGGTTCGCCGCTGCGTAGTACATCACGACCTTGTCGCCGGCCTTGATCGGGGTGCCGCGGATCTCCGTGTCGATCGTCGCCGTCCGCCGAAAGTTGTGGATCGAGGTCCCGTAGCGGAGCATCTCATCGACAGCCGTCGGCCACAGGGTTTCGTCGTCGCGGAGCCGTTGGGCTTCGCCGGGGTTGTCGATGATCGCCAGCATCGCGTGGTTGATCAGATTCCGGGTCGTCTCATTCCCGGCGACGATCAAGGTGACGAAGAACATGTTCAACTCGCCATCGTCGAGGCGTTCGCCGTCGACCTCGGCGTTGACGAGCGCCGTCATGATGTCGTCGCGTGGCTCCACTCGACGGGCAGCCGCCATCTGATCGCACAGCGCGTACACCTCCATTGCCGCGAGTTGGCCGGCTGTCCCTCCCTCACCATCGAGCCCGCCGATCATGATGTTGGTGAGTTCGACCATTCGCGGCCACAGGTCGTCATCGAGGCCGAGCATGGTGCAGATCGTCTGGATCGGCACCTTCGAGGCGATGTCGTTGACGAATTCGCACTCGCCGCGCTCGACGACTTCGTCGACGACGCGTTTCGCGCGGGCATCCACGTCTTCGACGAGCCTGGAGATCACCCGCGGGGTGAAACCCTTGGCAACGATGTTGCGGTAACGGGTGTGCTGCGGGTCGTCCATGTTCAACACGCTGAGCCGCAACATCATCAACGTCTCTTCGTCCTGGTCAGGGATGAAGGTGGCACCGAGCGCGGATGAAAAGGTGCGCGGGTCGCGACTGATCCGCTTGACATCGGCGTGCTTGGTGATCGCCCAGAAACCCGAGCCGTCCACTTCGTCGTGCCAGTACACGGGCGCATCGCGCCGCAACGCATCGAACTGGTCATGAGGCACGCCCCGCTCCCAGGTCCCTGCGAGGAGATCGATCGGCGGCAGGCGTTCAGCAGTCGTCATGTCACTACCCTCTCACTCTCTGGTGATGGGCCGCCAAATCTCCAACTGGACCCGGCGCCGGCGATTGCTCGCGCAGCGCAAAAACGACGGAGACCTCGTCACAACGCGCGCTTGACCGCGGCGCGTTCGGGATCGCCCGGAATCCGGCCCAGGAACCCTGTGCGACTCAGCGATTCGTCATCCATCCCCAGATCATCCGCCATCCCTTGGAGGCTGACCATGAGATGGTTCGAACACGACGCGAATCCCCCTGTACCTGCGCGGTGAGCGTCACAGCCCCGTAACCAATTCGTTCGCTCGCTGAGAGCTTTCCGATGACCGTGAACTCGGCCGGGCCAGGGCAACAGTCCGCCAGCCGCTCGAGCGAGAAGAGTTCGGCGGATGACGGGCCGTTGCCCAGGATGCCCTCCGCGTTTCCGCGGGACGAGCCGAGCACGAGCACACGGCCATTGCGAAGTGTGATTGCCGCAGCGCCGAGCCTCGGCCTCGTCGTGGTCGGTCCGGCGACGAATGTCTCGTTCACGGGGTCGAAGATGTCGGTCGTCGCCAACGCTGACTCCGGCTCTGAACGCACTCCCATCAACTGTAAGACCCACGAGAACGCCCGTTTCGCGACAGCCCTCGAAGAAAAACCCGACTGACTACACGATCGTGCGCAGATCGAGGCCGAGGTCGAGGACCGGGGCGCTGTGGGTCAGTTCGCCGACGGCGATGAAGTCCACACCGGTCTCGCCAACCGCCCGGGCAACCTCGATCGACAGGCCGCCGCTCGCTTCGAGGATGACCCGGCGCAATGACGAGCGTTCGTACAGCCGAGTCGCAGCGACCGCCGAAACCATCTCGGCGACCGTGAAATTGTCGAGCAGGATCACGTCGGCGCCTGCTGCGAGGGCCTCAGCGAGGGCATCCAACGAGTCGACCTCGATCTCCACGGCGAGCTCGGCTGCCAACGACCGCACGGCTGCGAAAGCCGCTGCGACTCCCCCGGCTGCAACGACATGGTTGTCCTTCACCAAGGCTGCATCACTGAGGGCCATGCGGTGGTTGGCGCCGCCGCCGCACCGCACTGCGTACTTCTCCAGGAAGCGAAGCCCAGGCGTGGTCTTGCGGGTATCGCGCACCGTCGCGCCCGTGCCCTCCAGCGCATCCGCCCATCGACGGGTGAGGGTCGCCACACCACAGAGGTGGCAGAGCAGGTTGAGCGCCGACCGCTCAGCTGTCAACAGCAGCCGGGTCGGTGCTTCGACCCTGGCAACCACCGTTGCTTCGGCGACGCGATCACCGTCGTCGGCGAGGTACTCGAAGGCGCTCGCGTCGGCACCGCACACCGTCTCGATGACCGCTGCAGCAACGGGCAGGCCGGCCAGCGTGCCGGAACGTCTTGCGCCGAACGTGGCAACCGAGCGCTGCGTCGCGGGGACGGTTGCCGTCGACGTGACATCGATGCCGCCGGCGAGATCTTCGGCGACCGTCATCCGGACCAGTGCCGCGACGGCATCCGGATCGACGCCAGCTCGGATCAGCCGACCTCGGGTGGATTCCGAGAGCGGGTGGAAGGTAAACACCTAGCCTCCTTCCGGTCGGCCGACGACACGTGTGGTGCCTGTCGGATCGAGACGTTCGGTCAGGTGAGTCAGCCAGATCGGACGAGGTTCGACGAAGTCCGTGCGGCGATGACAGCCGCGGCTCTCGGTGCGGGCTCGGGCAGCCTCGACGACGGCCGCCGCGACGGTCAGCAGGTTGGTCGCCTCGAACGCCCGACGCGTCGGCTGCACCTCGATCGAGCTCAGTTCGGCAAGTTCGGCCAGATCTGCGAGCGCCTCGGCGGCTGCCGCAAGGCCTTCCGGGCGCCGCAGCACCCCGACGTGGCGCGACATCGTCGAGCGAACCAGCCGACGCAGGTCAGGTGACAGCAACCGACCGCGTTCTGCCGCTGCCGGTTCGGTCTGACCGACATCGGTTGCGTCCGATGTAACGAATTCGGGAAGTTCCCAAGCGAGCTCGCGCCCGACCCGGGTGCCCGCCACGACGCCCTCGGTCAGGGAGTTGCTGGCCAACCGATTCGCTCCGTGCACACCGGTACAGGCAACTTCTCCAACGGCATACAGTCCCGGCATCTCGGTCCGGCCGTCGAGGTCGGCCCGCAGCCCACCGCACACGTAGTGCGCTGCCGGCGCGACGGGAATCCGCTGAAGCGCAGGATCGATCCCTGCGGCCTTGCAGGATGCGGTGATCGAGGGGAAACGCTCGGCGAAGCGCTGACCGAGATGGGTTGCGTCGAGATAGACGTGGTCATCGACGCCGCCGGCGCACTGCGCCATCCGAGCGCTGATCGCGGCAGCAACGACATCGCGCGGAGCGAGATCTTCGAGCGGGTGGACACCCGTCATGACTCGTTCACCCGCCGCGTCGTACAGGATCGCGCCTTCGCCCCGAACTGCCTCGCTGATCAGGGCCTGTTGACCACTTGCGTCCGGTCCGCGCCACAACACAGTGGGATGGAACTGGATGAACTCGATATCGCTCGCCGGGAGACCCGCCCGCAACGCGAGCGCAAGGCCATCGCCGGTGACCGCCGGCGGGTTGGAGGTCGAAGCGAAGACCTGTCCGTAGCCACCCGTCGCGATCACGACCGCTCGCGCAGTGACGACACCGACGGATTCGACTGAGCCGTCGGCTCGCGTAATTGCGATCCGTACGCCCGCAGCCTGGCGCTCGCCCGACGCGTTGACGCCGACGACGAGATCGAGCGCGAACGCGTTGTTCAACACCTCTACGCCACCCGCAAGTGCAGACTGGTCGAGCGTTCGTTGAACCTCGGCCCCGCTCTGGTCACCGCCGGCGTGCACGATCCGGCGATGCGAGTGTCCACCTTCCATCGTCAGCGCCGGGCCTGCCCCATCGTGTCTTGGGTCGAACGCGGCCCCGAGCCGCATCAGGTACCGGATCGCCTTCGGTGCTTCGGCGACGAGTTGACGCACGGCGGATTCATCGCACAGACCGGCGCCAGCCTCGAGCGTGTCGCGAACGTGGTTTTCGAAGGAGTCCGTTGGATCGAGCACACCGGCCAGCCCTCCCTGAGCCCATGCCGTGCTGCCGGCGTCCAAGGTGTCCTTGGTAACGATCAGCACCGATCGGACCGGACGGGCAGCAATAGCAGCCGCGAGCCCGGCAGCGCCCGAACCGAGCACGACCACATCGACATCGCGTTGCCAGGTGACAGCGGGCGCGGCAAGCCGGAGGGGCACTCTCGCAACTCGCGGAGCTTGCGTCACAGAGTCATTCGCCGGTTCGTGATGGCTTGCCGATGGCAATCATCCGCTCGACCGACAGACGCGCCCGGTCGGCGACATCTGCAGCGACAGTGACCTCGTCGGTTCCATCGCGAAGAGAGCGGAGCAGCTTGGCCGGCGTGATCATCTTCATGTACTTGCACACTGCTGCGGGATTGACCGGCTCGAAGATGACGAGCGGGTTTGCCTTGTTGAGTTGATGGATCATGCCCGTCTCGGTGGCAACCAGC
>JANOEM010000715.1:0-1670 GCA_031413195.1 Actinomycetes bacterium | reverse complement strand
GTGCACACCGTGATCGACCAATTCCTCGCCGCTCATTGAGCAGGTCTACAGGCAGGTGTAGGGCACCAGTCCAGTGGTCATCGCGTTGACGCACTTGCCGGCAGCGTTGTAGGTGTTGCCGTTGAAGACGGTATCGATCATCGTGAGCTGTCCGCTCAAGAAGTCTGCGCTGCGGGTTCCTTCGAGGTACGAATCACGAATCAGCACGGTCCCGCCATTGACCGACACACCAGTCGGTTCGGTGCCACCGGAAGCGACGGCGCGAACGTTGGTCATCGTCACCGACGACGACTGGTTGTAGACGCCAGAGTTGGTGATGCCGCCGGTCGCGCCGACAATCAGATTTGTCATCGACAGCGACGACCTGTCGTTGAACACGCCATAGTTGGACGAGCCGGTGCCTGTGGCGCTGGCGATCACATCTGTCATCGCTGGCGAGGATTGCTGGTTGGCGACGCCGACGTTGAACGGCCTACCGGTTGCGCTGGCGGTCACGTTGCTCATCGTCGGCGAGGACGAAATGTTGATTACGCCGTAGTTGCCACTGCTCGCGCCGGTTGCGGTGGCGGCGAGGTTGATCAGCGACAGTTGCCCGGTGGCAATTCCTGTGGTCCAGATCCCAGTTGAGTAGTTGTTGGTGCCGATGTTGGTGCCGATGTTGGTGCCGGTGTTGTTGACGGTGAGTTGGCGTAGTTCGGCGAACAGTCCCGGTCCGGTCGCTCGCAGTGTTGCGCTCGATCCGTTGATGGTCGGGTTGGTTGCTGATCCGCAGGTGCAGGTGATGGTGGTGGTGTCTTGTCCGGATCCTTCGATGTCGACGTAGGTCTTCATGTCGATCCCGCCTGGTTCGGTGTAGGTGCCGGGTGCGATCTTGACCAGGTATGGCTTCGCTGCGCTGTTGTCGGTGATCGACGCCAACGCGGCTTTGATTGATGTGAAGTTGCCGCCGGATGTGGCGACGGTGACGATTTGTGCGGGTGCCGGGGCTGGGGGGCCGCCGCCGGTTGTTGCGATCTGGTAGTAGCCGGTGATGTCCATGACGACGTTGACGGGTCCGTTGGCGGTGAACACTTTGATCGCGCCGCCGGCTGAGAGGCCGACGACGCCGCCATTGACTTTGACGCTTTCGCCCGTGACCGGGTTGATCGATGATGCGTTGGGGAGGGCCGCGTCGGCTGGGTAGACGGTGAGGAAGCCGTTCTTGCCGTCGGGGACGGTGAGGTTGTAGGTGATCGCCGTGGCGGTGTTGGGGATGGTGCAGTTGCCGTTGGTTCCCCACACGGCCCGGTCGAGTGTTTCGCCGGCTGCGAGTGGTGTGCCGCGGTTGCCGATTTGGGTGTCGGGGCGGGTGTCGAACAGTCGACAGGGTGTGATCGACACGAATGACGCTGCCGGCGCGGAAGCGGCATTGACGATCCATCCCGCGCCGCCGGCACCCAACGACACTGCGACCGCGGCACCGAACCCAGCCCAACGCGAACGTGCCAACGAACCAGACGACGAACCAGCCATCACCACTCCTCCAGGTAGCCCCGACCTACTGGGGTTCCCGAACCGTAGTTGAACGCCGGAACGCCGGAACGGCGAAAGCCGGACCGGCCGTGCGAGACCGGTCGACGTTGTGTTACAGGCAGCCGTAGGGCGCGAGCGAGGTGTACATCGCGTTGATG
>JANOEM010000714.1:0-3945 GCA_031413195.1 Actinomycetes bacterium | reverse complement strand
GTCGGCGTTGCGCCCCGCGAAGTAGAAGTACCCGGCCTCGTCGCGATACGCCAGGTCGCCTGTCCAGTAGGCCCCGTCACGTAGTCGTTCGTTGTCGGCGTCCGGATTGTTCCAGTACCCCTCGAACGTGCCGCGGGTGCTATTGACGATCTCTCCGATCGCTTCCTCGGCGTTGAGCAGTCGTCCACTCCCATCGAATCGCGCCCGAGGGCATTCGTCGCCGGTAGCCGCGTCGAGGACTCGGATTGTCGGGGCGCCGAGGCCGAGCGCCCCGGCAGGCATGCCCGGCACCCGAATAATTGACGCGCCGGTTTCGGTCTGCCCGTAGCCATCGCTGAGTACGCAGCCGAATCGGGCCGAGAACCGATGGAGGTCGGCCTCGGCCGCTTCGTTTCCGTAGCCCCGTACAAGTGGATTCTCGGCATCGTCGGCCTGCTCGGGTGTTGCGAGGACGTACGCCAACGGCTTCCCGACGTAGTTGAAGTAGGTCGCCCCGTAACGTCGAACATCGGGCAGGAAGCCGCTCGCGCTGAACGTTCGCCTGAGCGCGATCGCTGCGCCACTGACCACACTTGGAGCCCACGCGGTGAACAGCGCGTTGCTGTGGAACAACGGCATCGAGATGTATGTGACGTCAGCGGACGTCAGGGATGTGAGCCCGATCATCGACATGGCGACGTTGTGCAGGCGACCATGCGACGTGATGACGGCCTTCGGCGCTCCGCTGGTACCGCTGGTGAAGAGCAACAGGAACGTTCCGTCCGCACTGCCGGGATCGGCCCGGTACGACGAAGCGTCGGCCGAGCGGTGTCTGTCGATCAGTTCGTCGTATTCCGGCGTACCGACGACAAGTACCCGACCGTTTGCCGCGCCGAGATCCAAGCCGTCGAGGAGATGGGCCTGGCTGGTCTCGGTGATGACCAACTGACACTCGGTGTAGGTGATGTCTCTGGCCAGTTCGTTGCCGCGGCGAGTCGGGTTGATGCCGACGACCGTCGCCCCTGCGAGCGCGGCCGCACCCAACCACATCGTGAAATCGGGGATGTTCTCGAGCAACAGCCCGACGTGGGTCGGACTGCTGTGACACGTGCTTCGCAGAACCTCGGCGCGGGCGCTGCATTCACCGACCCACTCCCGATAGGTCCACGTGAGGTCGTCGAACAGAAGGGCGATGTTGTCGTCGTCGGCGCGAGCAAGGACATGGTCAGCAAACGTCGGCACGGCCGAGATGTTAGTGAAGATCAACGTCGGGAGCAGGTTCGAAACTTTGCGGGTTCGGAATCGGGCGCCGGGCAGCAGAAGCACTAGCGTCGTTGCCGTGAGTGCATTGGTCAGCGACTTCGTCGACACGGACCGCCACCCCATCGTCGAACACAGTCCCGAACGGGCTGCTCTCGTCGCACGCCTACGAACGGCCATCGAGACCGACGGGTGTGCGGTACTCAAGGGCTTCATCCGTTCGGATCGAATCGCTGATCTGGTTGCGGAGTGCGACCGAGTCGCCGTGCACGGCCATCGCAACTTCAATCGCACGAACCCATACTTCACACAGGATCGGCCCGACCTGCCGTCGCACCATCCGCTGCGGCAGTTCTTCGACCGATCCAATTCGTTCGTCCCTGCGGATCACTTCGGCGCCGAGAGCATCCTGCGCGCAGTGTACGAATGGCCGGCGTTCGCACCGTTCATCCAGGCCGCGCTCGACGAGGACCGGTTCTTTCGCTACGCCGACCCGTTGGCGGACGTCATCGTCAACGTAGCCGACCAAGGGAACGGCTTCCCGTGGCATTTCGACACCAACAACTACACCGTGACGCTGGCAATCCAGAACGCCGACTCGGGCGGCGACTTCGAGTACAGCCCGCACCTGCGCACGACGACCGACGAGAATTACGCGGGTGTCGAAGCGGTGCTCGACGGCGACTCCAGACTCATCCGCACGCTGCATCTCGAGCCCGGTGACCTCCAAATCTTCAAGGGCCGCTACTCGCTGCACCGCGTGACGCCGCTCTCCGGGCCGACACCACGGTATGTCGCGATCTTCAGCTACGTCGAGGAGGCCGGGATGGTCGGCAGCCCCGAGCGCACCGCCCAGCTCTACGGCCGTGTGCTCCCGATTCATCTGGAACGCGCCGGAATGCGCACCGATGCGCTGATCGACTGAGTGACATGTCGAGCTCCAGGTCTGGCGCGTCGTATGGCTCCGCGATGATGAAAGCGGTCGTCACCACGGGTAACGGCGGCTACGACAAGCTCGAGTACCGCGACGTGCCGATTCCTGTACCGAAGCCGGGCGAGGTACTGCTCGAGGTACTCGCCGCCGGGGTCAACAACACCGAGATCAACACCCGCCTCGGGTGGTACTCCGAATCCGTTTCCACCGACACCGGAGCCGTGGCCGTCGCTGTCTCAACGGGAGCGGATGCGCCCGCACGTCTCGACGGAGGCTGGAACACCACAACGCCATTTCCCTTTATCCAGGGCACGGACTGCTGCGGGCGCGTCGTCGCCGTCGCGGCTGGCGGCGACGAGAGCATCATCGGCTCGCGCGTTTTGGTTCGCCCGTGCATGCGCCCGGCAGGGTTCGCCTCGATGGACAACATCTGGATGGGTTCCGACTTCGACGGTGCGTTCGCGCAGCTCGTCACGGTTCCCGCGTCCGAAGTCTTCCCGGTTCGATGCGACTGGACCGATGTCGAACTCGGCTCGATCCCGTGTGCGTACGGGACCGCCGAGAACATGCTGCACCGCGCGGAAGTGACGCAGAACGATCACGTCCTGGTCGCCGGAGCTTCGGGTGGAGTCGGCTCGGCGGTGGTGCAACTGGCCAAGCGGCGCGGGGCTGTGGTCACGGCAATCGCCGGTGCGGGGAAGATCGAACGAGTGCGTTCGATCGGTGCGGATCAGGTCATTGATCGTGCCCACGATGTCGTGCTCGTCCTCGGCGAGGAGTCTGTCGATGTCGTCATCGACAATGTCGGCGGAACGTCGTTCGCGAGCATGTTGAAGGTCTTGCGCAGAGGCGGTCGCTATGCGTCGTCGGGCGCGATTGGCGGCCCACTCGTCGCCCTCGACCTGCGTACCTTCTACCTCAAGGATCTCACCCTGATCGGTTGTACCGCATGGGACGAGCCGGTCTTCCCCAATCTCGTTGCGTACATCGAACGTGGAGAGATCCGCCCGCTCGTCGCCAAGACCTTCCCGCTTGAGCGGATAGCCGACGCGCAGCGGGAGTTCCTCGAGAAGCATCACGTCGGGAACTTCGTCCTGATCCCGCCGCAAGTCGAGAGCTGACAATGACCTGACCGTGTGTCACCACTCTCCCAAATCTCCCCGCTTCACTGATGCCGTTGGCCTCAGAGCGCGAGCAGCGGTTCGGGGGTCCAGTGGGGCCACCGGGGCAGACAATCAGCGATCCCACAGCGGTAGGAGGCCACCTCGGTTGGTCCGTGATCGGTGGAGTTGTCGTAGGACACGACGCGAGAGCAATGCCGAACGGCCGCGGCTACGGGCGGCCAGAGTCGCTCGTAGCGGGTCGCCAGCTTCTCGGCCGGGACGCTGTGACCGCCGGCGGCGACCCGGACGACGACTCGTGGCCGGGACAATGCCAGCGGGATCATGACGACGTGGATGACGACGTCGTAGCCCGCAGTAGCAGCCGTCGTAACGAGGTCGACCTTGGAACTCGTCGGAGAAAACAGTCTCAGCGCAGAAGTCGAGACGCGCCTCGAGAAGTGCCGCTCGCGCTGCGGCAGCGATGCTCGCCGCCTCGTAGGCCCGTCCGAGCTCTTGTCCGGGGAACCGGTTTCGGGCGATCCGATCGGCGTTGACGACGGGCAGGCCGGGGCGACCCGGAGCGATGATGCGTTCGTAGAGCGTGGCCGGGTTTCGGCGATGTTTGGGCAGAAATGCATGAGAAATGGGAGGATTGACTTTTCTGATGCT
>JANOEM010000713.1:0-3941 GCA_031413195.1 Actinomycetes bacterium | reverse complement strand
TCCAGAATGGCAATCGCGCGAATGACACCACCCCGTTGCATCCCTGCGACAGGTGGACTTCCGGAAGGGGCGCGGTTCACTTTGAAAGTGACACCCCCGGTACCGTCTAGGGTCTTGTGTAGTACCCGCATCAACTGAGCGTCATGTGTATCAGGATGAAAAGTTCATGAACGAATCGCCGATCGGTCGCATCACTCCCTGGGTTGGGCGCATCCTCGCGCTCAACGCCATTGTGATGCTGTTGCAGGAAACGCTGTTCACATCAGACGCCATCACGGACGCCTTGCTCTTTGAGCCGGCGCTCGCGCTGCAAAGACCGTGGACCTTTCTCTCCTACATGATCCTGCACGGGAGCCTGTTTCACCTGATCGGCAATTCCATCGCACTCTACGCCTTTGGTCCCGCCGTAGAAGCCCGGCTTGCTCAACCTGTGGCAGGTCTACGGCATGACAGAAGCGTCGCCCGTGCTGACCTTGCTCACACCGCAGGATCACCGGTCGGGCGGATCGCTGCTGCGTTCTGCCGGCGCGCCTGTGACGGGAGTGGTGCTGTCGATCCAGGACGCCGACGGCAACGAGATGGGTGTCGGTGAGCCCGGCGAAGTGTGCGCTCGCGGTGGCAACTACATGCTGGAGTACTGGAACAAACCCGAGGCGACGGCCGAGGCCTTCGCGGGCGGCTGGTACCACTCCGGCGACGCAGGGTACCTCGATGCCGATGGCTACCTGTTCCTGGTCGACAGGGTGAAGGACATGATCGTGACCGGCGGTGAGAACGTGTACTCGGCCGAGGTCGAGAACGCGATCGCCGGCCACCCCGCCGTCTTGCAGGTCGCCGTCATCGGTGTTCCGAGCGACGAATGGGGCGAGGCAGTGCATGCGATCGTCGTGCTTCGCGATGGCGCGCTCGCCACCGAGGTCGAGATCATCGCGCACGCCCGCCTGACGATCGCCGGCTACAAGGTGCCGAAAGGCGTGACCTTCCGGAGCTCGGCCCTCCCGCTCTCCGGGGCGATGAAGGTCCTCAAGCGTGAGCTCCGTGCTCCCTATTGGGAGGGCCACGATCGCCAGGTCGGATGACTTGCGGCGTAGCCTGGGTCGGTGGAGCCGGGGTTCTTCGAGATCGTGCGCGATGCATTCGAGGGTTTTGTCGCCGGCGTCGCCGGTCAGCGCAACAGTTCAGTCCACAGCCGTGGCCTCAAAGTCTGGTTCGACGATGACACTCGCGAGCATTACGAATCGCAGTTGATCCGCATCGGCGGAGAAGTGCGATTGGAGATCGGCTTTCACGCCGAGTATCCGAAGGCGCCACAAAACGACGACGTGCTGAATCGATTGCTTGCCGCCGAGCCGCAATGGCGACCGGCACTGGGCGCTGACGCCGTTGCGGGAGACTTCATCGGTCGAGTCGGTTGGCGCCGTGTCTCCGAGGTCTGGCCGGCCCCCGATTCCGGGTTCATCGACGAGGCGATCGAGACGGCCGCGCGCCTGGCCGACTACGTCATTGCGTTGGAGCCTGTCCGTCGACTGACTGCGGCCGTCTGAGGTAGCCAGGGGGCCTTTGCCAATCCTGACGCGCCAGCCACCGACGAGGGATACCTGGTTGGCGGGACTCGGGGACTTCCCGTGCGGGTCAGGAGTTCTGCGGACGCCGCGAACGGACGACGGAGATCGAACCCAGCAGGATCATCAGACCGCCAAGCAGCATCGTCCAGCCGCTGGAACCATCGCCGGTCACCGGCAAGTTTGTACCCGGGGGAGGGGTCGGTAGGGGCGGCTCAGATCTCACCTCGGTGGTCGTCGTGCCCGCTCCGCCAGCAGCAAGCGTGGTCGTCGTCGCTGCCGGTGTTGTTGTGGTCACCGCGGGCGCCGTTGTGGTTGCCCCTGGCAAAGTCGTTGTGGTCGCCGCAGGCACCGTCGTGGTCGTCCCCGGCATTGTTGTTGTGGTTGCCCCTGGCAAAGTCGTTGTGGTTGCGGCTGCCGTTGTTGTGGTCGCCTCGGCTGCTGTGGTTGTGGTTGCGGCTGCCGTTGTGGTTGTGCTGTCGACCATCGTTGTTGTTGTGGCGGCAGCTGTTGTGGTTGTGCTGTCGACCATCGTCGTTGTTGTGGCGGCAGCTGTTGTGGTTGTGCTGTTGACCATGGTTGTTGTGGTCGTGGTCGTGCTGTTGAACTGGCACGGGATGTGGCTGATCACGAAGTTGTTGTACGACGTCACAACGTTGTTCGGGAACACGAGGTATGCCGACAGAGGGTAGACGCCGTCGCTTTGGTGACTCGTACTGTTCAGGTAGTGCGCCGTCTGGTTGTTGACGGCGGTGCGAGCTGCGGTGGACGAGCTGCTATCGGAAAAGTTGATGGTCATGGTTGCGGCGAGGTTATTCGGATCAACGGGACTCGGATCGAGACCATTGAGGATGAAGTGCCAGCCGTTGTTGGATGGATCGCACTTGTTGCCGTGTTCGTCCAGGAATTGCTCGACCGTCCAGGTCGCGTCGATGTTCCGAACAAAAATCGTGCGGTTCGCCGGTATCGAGGTTGCCGATACGGAGTTTCCGCCAATCGTCCCGAACGCGACGAGACCGAGCCCGACCCCCAAGACTGCATGTCCAAAATGAAGAAATCGCATGCGCACACCCGCTTCCTGTGACTGGTAGAAAGTGTAGTTCGCGCATTTTGAGGTGTCGTCAGGCTCAAGAAAGCTTATGGAAGCTCACCGTGAGTCAGGGAGCCGCCACACGGACCTCTTCGGCCGTCTCCCCTCGTGCCCATTCTCATCCAGGGCGGCTTTGGCCCCGCAGTCGGTGATCGTCTGGCACCGGATTGTCGCCAGGTCTGGTCTGGAACGTTCCGCGCCCATGGTCCATTTGCGTCGCAGCAGTTGGAACGAACCGCCACCATGGGCGCGAAGGCGGTCGAGCGCGGAATCATGACTCGCCGCTGCGATGTTCGGCCGGTGCCTCCAGTTCAAGGTCACCAACCCTGACTTGAAATGGGATGTGTAGCGGGATCTGGATTCAGTGCACCTGTGGAGAGTGTCGATGAGCCCATCCCACCGCTCGGCGGAAGCGGTTCGAGATTGTTCGGTCCGTCGTTGACGAGTGTTGCGAGCGTGGCCTCGTCTACGGGACCGCATCGCCATGCGTCGACGCCGACGTTGATCATGCGGCCACGCTGGCGCCACCGTTCGTGCACGTGGCCGTGGAGCAGCCACGCCCCCCCGATCGACTGGTCGCTGCTCGACGAACCGGTCGTGATCGCGGCTGTCGCCTCGATACGGAAAGTGGCACGCCAGGACGTGAAGGTCGCCGACAACGATCGTGGTCTGGCCCTGGTGAACCTCAGCGAAGCCGGCGGCGAGGTACCGCTCGGCCCAGCCTTGGGCTCTATGACCGTGGCCGTCCCAGCACCGGTCATGGTTGCCGGCGAGCAGCAGCTTGCGCCCGTTCAGCGCTCCGACGAGTGCGAGTGTCTCACTGATGCATCCGAGCGCGACGTCACCGAGCACCCAGACGATGTCGTCGGGGTGGATGATCGTCCGATGCCCGCTGCCATGACCGTCGTGCCTCTCGGTCGCTTTGTGTCGCAAGGGTGCCTCACCTCGAGTGGTGCTTCTCCGACAACAACGGAGGAGGTCGCGATGGTCGTGCACTGACCTACCGACTGCCGGTCGAGGCCGAGTTGGAGATCGAGACCGACGAGACCATGGACCTGCACATCGTCGATGAGGAGTTGAGGGGCCGCTCGGTGCCCACGCCCTTTGTGCGCTGCATGAAGATCGGGTTCGAGTTCAACAGGTTCTCGTACTCATCCACCTTGGCCGGAAACTCGCGGACGAACTTGCCCATCACCTTTTCCCATCCACGCGGCGGCTCCAGCGCGACACCGCCTACGCGGATGTAGCTGGTCATCAGCCGCTGCCCGGAGAACATCTCCAGCAGCCGC
>JANOEM010000712.1:0-18725 GCA_031413195.1 Actinomycetes bacterium | reverse complement strand
CGCAGCCACTGCGGGAACGGTCGGTCGTGGCGGTCCCGATCCGCGGTGCCGATTCACAGAAGCCCGACCTCGTCGACATCGTGCCGAACAGCCCCGATGTCGTCGGCGTGGTGATCAACGTGACCGGCATCAACGATCAGGTCGGCAGCCGCGGCACCTACGTCAGTGTTGTGCCCGATGCTCCGACGGTGGACCCGACGACGTCGAACCTCAACCTCAGTGCCGGCCAGATCAAGGCGAATCTGGTGATCGTTCCTGTGGGCGCTGCCGGATCGATATTTCTGTTCAACCTGGCAGGCGCGACGCACCTTGCTGTCGACGTCGTTGGGTACATGCTGGCCAAGCAGAATCCGGCGACTCGTGTCGGTCGGGTCATTCCGTTGACGGCACCGTTCCGATCGTTCGACACTCGTGAAGCGTCCTTCGGGAACGTCGCTCTCGGGCCCGGCCAGACCGAGGGCTGGAGCTTCAGCCAGTTCGTCTCATCGGTGATGCTCGATGGTCAACCCGTCGGCAAGCAGGTCGCGCTGCTCGGCAACCTCACGGGGACCGGCCTCACGCGCGCCTACCCGACGACGCCGGCGTCGACCTTCTTCACGGTGTTCCCAAGCGATGTCGAAAGACCCTTCGCAAGTAACATCAACGTGACCGAGGGTGCCAACGTACCCAACATGGCGCTTGTCAAGCTTGGCGCCGATGATCAGGTCAAGACATTCAATGCCGGCGGGTACCTTCACTACCTGTTCGATGTTTCCGCAGTCGTCTTGGAGGATTGACCGCTCGTTCGTACGCCGTGCGGCTATGATTTTTGGCCGAACGGGCTGACACGAACTCGGTGCCAGCAGGCCCCGGCCCGAGATCATCAAAACCAGGGATACCCCTGCTCGTCGTTCCATTGGAGGAACCGTCATGACCTCGTCTCTTGCCGAGCGCCGCGATTTCCGCGTCGCCGACCTCTCCCTTGCGCCGTTCGGTCGCAAGGAGATCCATCTCGCCGAACATGAAATGCCGGGCTTGCGCGCCTTGCGCAAGGAGTACGGACCGTCGAAGCCGCTCAAGGGTGCCCGGATCAGCGGTTCGCTGCACATGACCATTCAGACCGCAGTCCTGATCGAGACGCTGGTCGAACTCGGCGCCGAAGTCCGTTGGGCCAGTTGCAACATCTTCTCGACCCAGGATCACGCCGCCGCCGCAGTCGCAGTCGGGCCGACTGGCACCGTCGAGAATCCGCAGGGTGTTCCTGTGTTCGCCTGGAAGGGCGAGACGCTCGAGGAGTACTGGTACTGCACTGAGCAGATGATGACCTGGCCTGCCGACGTCAACGGCGACCCGGTTCACGCAAACATGATCCTCGATGACGGCGGCGACGCCACCTTGCTCTTGCACAAAGGCGTCGAGTTCGAAGCATCGGGCGAGGTTCCAGACCCCACCTCTGCCTCGAATCCGGAGTTCGCGATCGTCCTCGGGCTGTTGCAGCGCAGCCTGCGCTCAGAGCCCGACAAGTGGACGTCGATGGCCAAGAGTGTCAAAGGCGTGACCGAAGAGACAACCACTGGCGTGATGCGGCTCTACAAGATGTTCGAAAAGGGTGAGCTCTTGTTCCCGGCGATCAACGTCAACGACTCGGTCACGAAGAGCAAGTTCGACAACCTGTACGGCTGTCGGCACTCGCTGGTCGACGCCATCTGCCGCGCCACCGACGTGATGCTTGCCGGCAAGGTTGCTGTCGTGTGCGGCTATGGCGATGTGGGCAAGGGTTGTGCCCAGGCATTGCGTGGTCAGGGTTCACGAGTGATCGTCACCGAAGTCGACCCGATCAACGCTTTGCAGGCCGCGATGGAGGGCTACCAGGTCGTCACGATGGAAGACGTCGTCGGGACCGCCGACATCTTCGTGTCGGCGACCGGAAACGATGGCGTGATCACCACCGAGCACATGTCGGCGATGAAGCACAACGCGATCGTGTGCAACATCGGGCACTTCGACAGCGAGATCGACATGGCGGGACTCGCCCGTAGCGGTGCGGAGCGCGACGAACTCAAGCCCGGCACCGACTTGTGGTCGTTCCCCGACGGTCACTCCGTGATCGTGTTGGCCGAAGGACGCCTCGTCAACCTCGGCTGCGCGACCGGTCATCCGAGCTTCGTAATGAGCTGTTCGTTCACGAACCAGGTCATCGCCCAGATGGAGCTGTTCAACAACCTTGATCAGTATCCGCTCGGCGTGTACGTCCTGCCCAAGAAGTTGGACGAAAAGGTTGCCCGACTTCACCTCGACGCCCTTGGGGTGAAGCTGACCAAGCTCAACGACGAGCAGGCCGAGTACTTGGGCATCGACCCGAGTGGTCCGTTCAAGAGCGAGCGCTACCGCTACTGATCCAGCTGATGGATCTGATCTCTGCCCGTGTGATGCCACCAACGTGGGGTCGCACGGGCAGCCACCGTTTTCGGGTGCCTTGATCTACTCTGGCGCGTCGGTTTACTCGGTTGCGCCGGCCTCTGACGACGGTTGCGTTTCCCGCGCGGCGCGCCGCGGCGGCAGGGACATCCGGGGAAGGAACAACTGCACCAATGGGCCGATGCCGAACATGAAGATCACGGTTCCGATACCCGGGCGGCTCCCGAGGGCCATGCCTGCGAGGCCGACCACGATCTCAACGAGCGTTCGCGCGCGACGAACACTCATTCCGCGCTGGCTGAGGCCGACCATCAGCCCGTCCCGTGGGCCCGTCCCGAGTCCGGCGCCGATGTAGAGACCCGAACCAATCGCGATGATGCCGACGCCGGTCAACAGGAATGCCAGGCGGGGCAGGAGTCCGTGAGTTTCGGGCAGGTGTGGCGAGACCAGATCGACGACTAAACCAATCTCGATTGCGTTGAGGATCGTGCCGACCCCAACTCGTTGCTTGAGCGGAATCCACAACAGGAGCAACAAGAACCCAACGATCTCGATCACCAGGCCGACCCGGATACCCGTCTTGTCGCTGATCCCTTGATGGAGCATGTCCCACGGCGCGGCGCCGAGCTGGGCATGCAGGATCATCGCGATGCCTGCCCCGAACAGCGCCAAACCAACGATGCAGCGAGTCAGTCGATTCGCCCAATCCGAAAGTGTCGAAGTGGGTTGATAGGGCCGGTTGACGGCTGGGGTGTGCGACAGGACCAAGGTTCCGCACGCTATCCGGTGACACTCCCGAGGTTGGTTGATTTCCTTTCGGCGAACCGTCGCGCACCCCCTTGGTACAACGAGAGCATGCTGAACAATCGTTGTGCAGGGTGTGCCGAACCGGGTTCCGAACTCTGTCGAAAGTGTCGATTCGCGCTGGTCGCCTCGCCGCCGATCGTCACCTCGACGGGCATTGTCGCCGCGACCACCTTCGCCGGTCTCGGCAAGGACCTCGTCGTTGGGCTCAAGTACCGCAACCGTCGCCGACTCGCGACACACCTGGCCGAACAACTCGGCCGTCGACTCGACCCAACCCAGATCGACGTCATCACGTGGGCCCCGACCAGCGGGCGCCGCGCTCGGCGCCGTGGCTACGACCAGGCAGAGCTCCTGGCCCGTGCCTTGGCGGCCCAATGGCGCAAACCATGTCGCCGGATGCTCTACCGACGGCACGGACCGACGCAGACCGGCCGATCCCGCGCCCAGCGCCTGAACGGGCCTACGTTCGACGCTCGATCAGCGCGGCGTCCTCCTCGTGTGCTGGTGATCGACGATGTCGTCACCACCGGAGCGACCCTCCACGCAGCCAGGGCGGCGCTGCTCGCCGCCGGAGCACGATCCGTCGTGCTTGCCGCAGTCGCCGCAACCCCGGATCACGTGCCGCCCGGACCGTCCCGCTCGTCCAGGCCGGTCAGACGCACGACTTCCGCGATCGCCGGGTCACTGTCTTCGCCAACCAGGACGCCGCGCATCCCGACATTGATCGCTGCTTCCACGTTCGACAACACGTCGTCCAAGAAGACACTGCGCTCGGGAACCGTACTCAACCTTGTGAGCGCAAGTTCGTAGATTGCCGGATTCGGTTTGCGCAACCCGACCTCGTGGCTGTCGACGATGTCGTCGAACAGGTCTTCGAACGGCAGTAACGTCCGCCACGCGTCGCGAAACTCGCGAATGTTGTTGGTCAGGATTCCCGCCCGAATTCCCGCCCGGCGCAGACGAGCGACCAGGTCGAGCATGGCCTCGTTGGGCACGAAGGTGATCATCGGCGCAGACCGCGGAACTGGTGCAGTGGTCGGTTCAGACGATGGTCGCGGCGCGGGGGGAAGCGGAGACGGGATGCCGGCTTTGGCAAAGGCGTCCCGGTTCAGGCCCTGGAACTCGGAAAAGGTGATTTCGCCGCGCTCCAGGCGATGCCATGGGTGGTCGGTATCGGCGCTGTAATCGCCCATGAATACCTTCAATGCCGCGTCGGCGTGCTCTGGCGGGAATCGGCGGACGAGGTCGCTCTGGCGACCATTGGCCATCAGCACACCGCCGAGATCGAAGATCACCGTGTCGATCATCGTGTCGATCACCGGTGCAGCTCGCGCTTCTGTGGGGATTGCAGGTCGTTCATCTGTCCATCATGGTCGGCAATGATTCGTCTGTCGTAACTGGTCGTGTGGTTGCCCTGTTGCCAGGGTCGTTGCGGGTGACGCCGCTAGGCTTGCTGATCGCATGGGTATCTTCGATCGCATCCTCCGCGCAGGTGAAGGCAAGAAACTGAAGGCCCTCGAAGGCCTCGTTCCCGAAATCAACGCACTCAGCTCCGGCATCGGGGCGCTGTCCGACGACGCATTGCGAGCCAAGACAGGCGAGTTCCGCGGGCGGATCGAACGAGGCGAGTCCCTCGACGACCTTCTCGTCGAGGCGTTCGCGGTAACTCGCGAGGCAGCCGACCGGGTGATCGGGCAGCGTCACTTCGACGTGCAGATGATGGGCGGAGCGGCCCTTCACTTCGGTTGGGTCGCCGAGATGAAGACTGGCGAGGGCAAGACCCTCGTGTCGACACTGCCGGCCTATCTCAACGGTCTGGGCGGCAACGGTGTCCACCTGATCACCGTGAATGACTACCTCGCTCGATTCCACGCAGAGTGGATGGGCCGGATCCATAAATGGCTCGGACTCGAAGTCGGCCTGGTGATCCCCGGATTCCGCGAACGCCCGGCCGAGAAGCGGCTCGCCTATGCCGCAGACATCACCTATGGCACCAACAACGAGTTCGGGTTCGATTACCTGCGCGACAACATGGCGCCAACGCTCGACGACAAGACCCAACGCGGTCACAACTTCGCGATCGTCGACGAGGTCGACTCGATCCTGATCGACGAGGCTCGGACCCCACTGATCATCAGTGGCCGGTTGGCCGATGCGGCGAAGCTGTACTACCGCTTCGCCTCGGTCGTGCGCTCACTTCGCCGTGACGTCGACTACGAGGTGGAAGAGGACAAACGCATCGTCGTCCCGCTCGAGGCCGGAATCGACAAGGTCGAGCAGGCGCTGGGAATCGACAACCTCTACGATCAGGTTCAGCAGAACCTGGTCCACCAGCTGCAGGTCGCGCTCAAGGCCAAGGAGCTCTACAAGCGGGACAAGGACTACATCATCGCCAACGGCGAGGTCAAGATCGTCGACGAGTTCACCGGTCGTGTTCTCGAAGGGCGCCGCTGGAGCGAAGGCATCCACCAGGCAGTCGAGGCCAAAGAGGGTGTCAAGATCAAAGAGGAGAACCAGACTCTCGCCACGATCACCCTCCAGAACTACTTCCGGATGTACGACAAGTTGTCAGGGATGACCGGTACTGCCTCGACCGAGGCCGCCGAACTGATGAACACCTACGGATTGGCCGTCGTGCCGATTCCGACCAACATGCCGGTCGGCAGGGTCGATCAGCCAGATCAGATCTACAAGAGCGAGGTCGCCAAGTTCGGCGCAGTGGTAGACGACATCGCCGAGAAGTTCGAAGCGGGCCAGCCGGTGTTGGTCGGCACGATCAGCGTCGAAAAGAGCGAGCACCTTTCCCGGATGCTGACCAAGCGTGGCATCGAACACGAGGTCCTCAACGCCAAGCAGCACACTCGTGAGGCTCACATCATCACCCAGGCGGGTCGTCTTCATTCGGTCACTGTCGCGACCAACATGGCCGGACGCGGTGTCGACATCCTGCTCGGCGGAAATCCGGAAGGTCTCGCCCGGGCCGAGACGTTGAAAGACTTCCCGGCCGAACTGATGGTCGACGATTTCGAGCTTCCGTTGCCGCTCGATCAGATGCCCGAAGAGTTCCAGCTCGCCCGCAAGAACGCATTCGCCCGGTACGACGAGCTGCTCGCCAAACTGACCCCTGAATGCAGGGCCGAGGGCGACCTCGTTCGCGAACTGGGCGGCCTGTACGTGCTCGGGACCGAACGTCACGACAGTCGCCGGATCGACAACCAGCTCCGTGGTCGCTCCGGCCGTCAGGGCGATCCCGGCGAGAGCCGCTTCTATCTCAGCCTTGACGACGAACTGATGCGGCTGTTCGCAACAGGCGCACTCAGTTGGGTGATGGGTCGGGCGCTGCCCGATGACGAGGCCATCGAGGCCAAGATGGTGACCAAGGCGATCGAGCGAGCGCAGGGCACTGTCGAGCAGCGCAACGGTGAGATTCGTAAGAACGTTCTCAAGTACGACGAAGTCATGAACGAGCAGCGCAAGGTCATCTACCTGCGCCGCGATCAGATTCTGCAGGGGCTGGATCTCAAGTCGGGTGCGCTCGAATATCTGGCCGATGCGGTGGACGCGTTGATCGAGAGTCACTGCGTGAGCGACGCCGATGACGAGTGGGACATCGAGGGGTTGTCGAAAGAGTTGAAGACCTTCTGGCCGACCGAGATCACCGAAGCCGAACTGCGCGGCAGTCGTGATACCAACCAGATGTACGACCTCGTGATGAAGGACGCGACGAGCCACTACGCGCGTCGTGAAGAGGAACTGACCCCGACGGTGATGCGTGATGTCGAGCGTCAGGTGATGCTCCGGATCATCGACCAACGCTGGCGCGAGCACCTGGAGGAGATGGATTACCTCCAAGAGGGCATCAACCTCCGCGCAATGGGTCAGAAGGACCCGCTCGTCGAGTGGCAGCGTGAAGGTTATGAGATGTTCGGGTCCTTGATGAAAGGCGTCGCACAGGACTTCGTCCGGTACGTCATGCATGTTCAAGTGGTTCGCAACGAACAGCCGGCTCCCGTTGTCCAGAACGTCCAGCAGACATCGTTCGAAGACACCACCACCTCGGGGTTCCAGGCCGCTGCTCAAGTCGCCGCTGCGGCCGGCGAGATCCCGGAATCCGCAGTTGCTCCGGCCGTCACAGCACCCGTCAAGTCGGCCCCGATCGTCAAGGACGAATGGTCCAAAACCCCGCGAAACGCGCCCTGCCCGTGTGGCTCGGGCAAGAAGTTCAAGGCGTGCCACGGCGCCACCGTCTAGCAGTGCCTGGACCATCATGCGAGATTTCACCGATGACCTCAAAGACATACGTCGCCGCCTTGACGAGGCAGCGTCTTATCTCAAGATCACCGACAACCGGGCCCGGCTCGCCGAATTGGAGTTCGAGGTCTCGCGCCCGGACCTTTGGGACGACCAGGACTTCGCCAAGAAGATCAACACCGAGTATTCGAACATCAAGAGCGACATCGACACCTTCGATGGTCTCGCAGCGGACATCGAAGACGCGGAGGTCCTGCACGAGATGGCGCGCGAGGTCGACGACGCGAGCCAAGAGAACGAGATCGAAGATGCGATCGCCAGGGCGGCAACGCAACTCGGCCAACTCGAACTCCGCAGCCTCTTCACCGGTGAACACGACGAACTGGACTGCATCGTCCAGATCAACGCCAAAGACGGTGGTGTCGACGCCCAGGACTGGAGTGAGATGCTGCTGCGGATGTATGGCCGCTGGGCAGAACGTCGTGGCTTCGGGTTCGAAGTCGACGGGGTCTCCGAAGGCACAGAGGCCGGCATCTTGTCCGCCGAGTTCACCTTGACCGGCCGCTACGCCTACGGGTTGATGACGAGCGAGCGTGGCACCCACCGGCTTGTCCGGATCAGCCCGTTCGACAACCAAGGCCGTCGCCAGACCAGTTTCGCAGCGGTGCAGGTGTGGCCCGTCCTCGAAGATCCCGATGTCGAGGTCAACGAGTCCGACATCCGGATGGAGGTGTTTCGCGCCAGCGGTGCGGGCGGTCAGCACATCAACAAGACATCGTCGGCCGTGCGTCTGATCCACGAGCCGACGGGGCTGGTCGCGAGTTCGCAGGAGGAACGTAGCCAGTTGCAGAACCGCGAGAAGGCGATGAACCGGATCCGGACGATGATCGCAGCCAGGGTGCTGGAAGAACGCCAGGCCGAAATGGACCAGATCGCCGGCCGTCAAGCACAGGTCGGCTGGGGAAGCCAGATCCGCAGCTATGTCATGCAGCCTTACCAGATGGTCAAGGATCTTCGCACAGAGGTCGAATCCGGAAACGTCGCGGCCGTGCTCGACGGTGACGTCGACGAGTTCATGGAGGGGTTCCTCCGTCAGCGTCGCCGTGACGCCCAACCCGTATGAAATGCGATGAGACTCATCACGCGGTGATCCCCGACGCCGCTTGCGCGACCGCGATCGGGTCAGCTTCGCTGGTATCTTCTGCTGCCCGCAGGACCAGCGACCGGGCAATTTCGTACTCTGCTGCCTCTTCGGTCCAGGAGCCATTGTGATTCGCCTCGAGAACGTCACCAAGATCTACAACTCCGAAGTCACTGCCCTGCGTGACGCCACCTTCGATGTCGCCAAAGGCGAGTTCGTGTTCCTCGTCGGACCGTCCGGTTCTGGTAAGTCGACCCTGCTGCGGATGATGAACCGTCAGGAGCGACCTGAAAAGGGTTCGGTCTGGGTTGCCGGTCGAGACATCAACGAGATGCCCGACAGCAAGGTCCCGCACCTTCGGCGCAACATCGGCAACATCTTCCAGGACTACAAGCTGTTGCTCAACAAGACCGTTCACGAGAACGTCGCGTTCGCACTCGAAGTGATCGGCAGGCCCAAGCATGTGATCCGCCAGCAGGTTCCGGCTGTGATGGATCTCGTTGGCCTGGCCGGCAAGCAGGACCGGTTCCCGCATCAGCTGTCCGGCGGTGAGCAGCAGCGCGTGTCGATTGCCCGCGCGTTCGTCAACCGACCGCTGATCCTGCTCGCCGACGAGCCCACCGGAAACCTCGATCCTGGTACCGGGGAGGGAATCATGCGTCTGCTCGACCGGATCAACAAGACCGGCACGACAGTAGTGATGGCGACCCACGACCAGCGGATCGTGAACATGATGCGCAAGCGAGTGATCCAGATGGATCGCGGCATCATCGTGCGCGACCAGGCTCGCGGGGTCTACGAGTAATGCTGTCTCGAATTGGGTATACCTTCCGCGAGACCTGGGCCAGCCTGCGTCGAAACGTCACGCTCACGGTCGCCGCGATCCTCACCTCGGCAGTGTCGCTGTTCCTGGTCGGCGGCACGTTCTTGGTGCAACGGGGATTCGACAACCTGCTCTCGAAGTGGGCGGGCGGCGTGCAGATGATCGTCTACGTCAACCCGGCCGCAACGCCGGAGCAGATCGCGAGCATTCGCAACGACATCGGCTCGGTCTCGAACGTGGTCGACGTGAGCAAACTGCAGTACCTGGACTACGAGCAGTCCCTGGCAGAAGCGAAGCGACTGCTCGCCGCTGACCCCGGCACGTTCGAACGGCTCAACGAGGGCAACCTCCCAACGGCGTTCAAGATTGCGCCGTTGCAGGGCAAGACCGATGCATTGGTCCAGTACGAGGAGGCGTTCGCTTCCCTTCCCCTTGTCCAAAAGGTCGTCCTGGCAAGAGATCAGGTCGAACAGATCAGCAAGCTGCGCGATTTCGTGCAGACGGTGACGGTCGGGCTGTCCGTGCTGTTGTTGATCGGGGCGCTGATCCTGATCTGGACCACGATCCGAACGGCGATGTACGCACGCCGTCGAGAGATCGAGGTGATGAAGTTGGTCGGCGCCACCAACTGGTTCATCCGAATACCATTTATGCTCGAAGGGTTGATCCAAGGCCTCGTCGGCGCGCTCCTGTCCTGCGCATTCCTGCTGTTCTTCAACCGATTGTGGACGAACGGGGTCGTTCAACTCGAGGGTGACAACGGTTTCGTCGCGCTCGTGGTCAGCGATAGCTTCCTCAACTTCGTGATGCTGATGGTGTTGTTGTTCGGCATGCTCGCGGGCGCGATCGCATCCGGGGTAGCGGCCTCGCGGTTCCTCGACGTGTAGGTCGAGAATCGCAAACTGAATGTCTCAACCGAACGTTTTTGTGCGATTGAGGCATTCAGTTCTGCAGCGACCACAGACGAGCGGAGCGCTGAGCTTCGGGGTCCCCAGGGTCTGCCCGGCTGCACGCTCCGTGTAGGTTCGGCCGGATGTACACGCAGATTCGATACGAGGTGTCGGAATCGATCGCCACGATCACACTCGATCGTCCCGCGCAACTCAACGCCTTCACCGGCGTGATGATGCGTGAACTGTTGTCGGCGTTCGACGAGATCGATGCCGACGACAACGTCCGCGCCGTGATCGTGACGGGCTCCGGGCGAGGGTTTTGCGCCGGCGCCGATCTGTCTGGTGGGGGAGACACCTTTGCCGCTGGCGGCAGCGACATCCAGACTGACGCCGGTGTCCCCCGCGACGGCGGGGGGATGGTGTCGTTGCGGGTCTTCGAATGTACCAAACCGGTGATCGCTGCGATCAACGGCCCGGCCGTCGGTGTCGGAGTGACGATGACCCTCCCAATGGACATTCGGCTCTGCTCCGATACGGCGCGGTTCGGATTCGTCTTCGCTCGGCGAGGGATCGTTCCTGAAGCCTGCTCGTCGTGGTTCCTGCCGCGAGTCGTCGGCATCAGTCAGGCAGCCGAGTGGGTCTACACGGGCCGCGTGTTCGACGCTACCGAGGCTCAACAGGCACGATTGGTGCGCAGCGTCCATTCGGCCGATGACCTCCTTCCAGCGGCCCGCGCGATTGCAACCGAGATCGCCGAAAACACAGCACCCGTGTCGGTTGCCCTCTCGCGCCAGATGCTGTGGCGGATGCTCGGCGCCGACCATCCAATGGATGCTCATCGGGTGGACTCGAGAGGGATCAAAGAACGCGGCAGGAGCGCTGATTCGCGAGAGGGGGTCGTGAGCTTCCTGGAGAAACGCAAGGCTGTGTTCCCGGACCGGATCACGGCGGGTCTGCCCGAGATATTCCCGGATTGGGAGCCTCCACGCTTCTCGTGACCTGTTGGTGGTCGAGGCCGATGTGGTGACCCGAGAGCCTCGCGTCAAGAAATTCGGAAATGTTTGTCAAGATCGTCGCAGTCCTGCCGACATCTGTGACAGGGAACACGCGGGACGGCGGAACAAATCTCGGGGTCTTGATGGTTCTCTCCGTCATCAATCAAAGAACGCGTCGTCTGACCTGTACACCTCTCGTACCGAGGCCAGGCGAAAGACCGTCTCAAGGAGACCACAATGAGCACCCTCTGTAATGACCGAATCGAAACCGGCGATGTTCTCGAACTTGACCGCGACGGAGAGATGATTTCTGCTCTCGTCCTGCTGGCAACAGAAGATGCCGTGATCCTCGATGCATGTGACGACACGACTCCGTTCGTGGTTCGTCGCACTGACCTCGTTGATTACCGCCTCTACAGCCCCGAAGCGGCCTGATCCACGTATCGATCCGCTCGATGAGCGCCGATCCGAGTGCCGAATGAGTGAGAAATGAGTGGTGGCGGCGAAGAGTCTTTGTCGCTGTACGCGCAAGTCGGTGGAATGGCGTTCTTCGAGCGACTGGTCGACGATTTCTATCGTCGCGTCGAGACCGACGACGTCCTTGCCCCGTTGTATCCCGAGGCGCCAGACTTTCGTGGTGCCCGACATCGCCTGACGCTGTTCCTCGCCCAGTTTTGGGGCGGCCCAACGACGTACAACGACGAACGCGGCCATCCGAAGTTGCGGATGCGGCACTTACCGTTCCCCGTCGGCCCGTCGCAACGCGATCGGTGGTTGGAGCACATGGGCGCGGCCGTCGTGGCGAGCGATGCCTCCGCTGCGAACCAACAGGCGCTGATGGATTACTTCGTACCTGCCGCCGAGCATCTTCGCAATGACACTGGCTTGCCGATCACCAGTGCGTCGTACCCACGCTGACAGCCGGGTCAGCGACGGAGTTGATAGCACGCAATCGCCGCTGCAGCGGCCACATTCAACGAATCGACACCCGCGTGCATCCGGATGCCGGCTCGCACGCTGGCGGCCGCAAGGAGATCGTCACTCAAGCCCGACCTCTCGCATCCGAGCAACAGCATCACTCGCTGTTGTGGGTTGGTTGTCAGCGTGGCCAGGTCGACGGCGTCGGGCACGGGTGTCAGAGCGACGACCATCGTGCCGGTCCGACGCGCTGAGTCAACGACCTCGAGCAGCGAGTCACAGCGGCCGAACGGCAGCGAGAGCGAGTTCCCCATTGCGACCCGCATCGCGCGCCGGGCGAGCGGATCGGCGCTGGTGCGATCGAGTAGAAGGCCATCCCAGCCCAGGGCGGCAGCGCTGCGCACCACCGTCCCGATGTTGACGGGATTGTCGATCGCTTCGACGGCGACCACACGACCGCAGCCGACGATCGAGTCCGGTGACAGCGGCTGGGGTCGCCGGAAGAGGGCGATGATCGACAGCGGGACGCCCAGGCCCATGCCAGCGCGGCGAACCTCTTGGTTCGCACCGTAGAGCGTGACCGGTGGCCTCAGTCGTGCTGCGACAGCTGGCGGGTCATCGATGTCGACGAAGGCCGACACAGCTTCGCATCCTGCGTCAAGCGCCCGCGCGACCACCAGATCGCCCTCTGCGACGAACAAGCCAGCTGCTACCCGTTCTCGTCGATCGGCGCGGGTGTTCAGCGCGCGGTCTCGTACCCGAAAGAGCGCGATTCGATCGTCATCGGGGTCTTCGATCAGGATCGGTTTCAGAACAACCACTGGTAGTTCGACCAGTCCGGATCGCGCTTTTCGAGGAACGACTCGCGTCCCTCCTGCGCTTCGTCAGTCATGTAGGCGAGCCGGGTCGCCTCCCCGGCGAAGACCTGCTGACCGATCAGGCCGTCGTCGATCAGGTTGAACGAGAACTTCAGCATTCGCTGCGCGGTAGGGCTCTTGCCATTGATCTTTCGTCCCCATTCGAGCGCGGTTCGCTCCAGATCTGCATGTGCGACGACGGCATTGACCATGCCCATTCGGTGGGCATCATCGGCGCTGTATTCGTCGCCAAGGAAGAAGATCTCGCGTGCGAACTTCTGGCCGACCTGGCGAGCCAGATAGGCCGAGCCGAACCCGCCGTCGAAACTCGCAACGTCCGCGTCGGTCTGCTTGAACCGGGCGTGTTCGCGGCTCGCGATGGTGAGGTCGCTGACGACGTGGAGGCTGTGCCCGCCGCCGGCCGCCCAACCGGGTACGACGCAGATCACAACCTTTGGCATGAACCGGATCAATCGCTGAACCTCGAGGATGTGCAACCGACCGGCGCGGCCCGGCTGGATGCTCGCGGCCGTCTCGCCGAGCGTGCCGTCTTCGCCGTCGGCGACGGTGTACTTGTATCCGTCACGCCCTCGGATTCGTTGGTCGCCACCGCTGCAGAACGCCCAACCGCCGTCCTTCGGTGATGGGCCGTTCCCGGTGAGCACCACGCATCCGACGTCGGTGCTCATCCGGGCGTGATCGAGCGCGGTATACAACTCGTCGACGGTGTGGGGACGAAACGCGTTGCGGATCTCGGGTCGGTTGAACGCGATGCGCACCGTTCCGTGCGCCACGGCTCGGTGATAGGTGATGTCGGTGAAGGCATGACCGGGGATGTCCCGCCATGCCGTTGGGTCGAAGATTTCGGAAACCACGCTGACATGTTGCCGCCTCCGTCGCAGCAGCGCCCCATCGGCAAGACTTGCCGTCATGAGTGGTTTGCAGATCTTCGGAATCCCCGGCCTCCCAGAAATCCTCCCTGGGGCCGATCTGGCGAGCCTCAGCATCGAGTCAGCCGATCGGGCAGGTTCACCGCTGCAGAGCGGCGATGTGCTGGTCGTGACGAGCAAGATCGTCTCCAAGGCCGAAGGACGGACCGTCGAATTGGACTCGATCGTCCCGTCGCCGTTTGCGGTGCAATGGTCGCAGCCGTGGGACAAGGACCCGGCTGTGACCGAGATTGTGCTCCGCGAGGCGAAACGGATCGTCCGCCAGCTCGGACCGATCCTGATCACCGAGACCCATCATGGCTTTGTCTGCGCGAACTCCGGTGTCGATCAATCGAGCAGCGGTGCGCACGGCCGCGCTGTTCTCCTGCCGCTCGACTCCGACGCGAGTGCCCGCACCATTCGATCGGGGCTTGCCCAGGCCGGTTTGGACATCGCAGTGATCATCAGCGACACCTTCGGCCGGGCATGGCGCGAGGGTCAGACCGACATCGCAATCGGGATCGCAGGGATGCAGCCGATCCAGAGCTACATCGGACAAGTCGATCCGCACGGGCACGAGTTCAAAGTTCAGGCGTTGTGCATCGCCGACGAATTGGCCGGGGCGGCCGAACTGGTCAAGGGCAACGTCAGCCGGATCCCGCTCGCAGTAGTTCGCGGGCTGTCGTGGGAACGCGACGAATCGTCGACGATCGCGCCGGTCCTGCGCGACCAGAGTCGGGACCTGTTCCGATGAACGATCCGGCTGAGGTGGCGCTGGCCAAGGTCCGCGCGGCATGTCTGGCCCTGCCGCATGCGACCGAGAAACTGAGCCACGGGGCTCCGTCGTTCTTCATCGCCGACAAGCGATGTTTTGTCATGTTCCTCGACAACCATCACCATGATCAACGGTTGGCAATCTGGTGTGCAGCGCCCGCTGGGGTCCAGGCCGAAGTCATCGACGACGACCCAGAACGGTTCTTCTCGCCGCCGTACGTCGGGGGCCGGGGTTGGATCGGGGTCCGCCTCGATCACGACCCGGATTGGGATGAGGTCCAAGCGATCGTCGCGGACGCCTTCCGTTGTGTTGCACCGAAAAAGGTGCTGAATTTGCTCGAGTGACTGGCCAACCTACCTACCTGTCGGTAGGCTGGGTTCCATGATCTCTGAGACGTTCCTCGAAGAACTCGAGCCCGTTGCCGCGAAACTGCTCGACCGACACCTCGCGACCGCTAAGGAATGGTTCCCGCACGAGTTGATCCCGTACAGCCGCGGGCGCGACTTCGACAAGGGCTACCAGTGGTCGGCCGATGACAGTGACACGGATGGCGATGTTCCCGAAGCGGTTCGCAGTGCGCTGTACGTCAATCTGCTGACCGAGGACAACTTGCCGTACTACTTCCGCGACATCGAGCGGATGTTCTCGATGGATGGAGCGTTCGGGACCTGGAATCGACGCTGGACGGCCGAGGAAGGCCGCCATTCGATCGTGATCCGTGACTACCTGACCGCTACCCGGGCGATCGATCCGGTCCTGCTCGAGCGGGCGCGGATGGCCCAGGTGGCTGGTGGCGAGGTACCGACTCCGGCATCACCGTTGGTCGGAGTCGTGTATGTCAGCCTGCAGGAGCTTGCCACCCGGATCGCTCATCGGAACACCGGCAAACTGATCGGCGACAAGGCCGGATACGAGGTGATGTCTCGCGTAGCGAACGACGAGAACCTGCATTACCTGTTCTATCGAGATCTCGCAACAGCGGCGATCGAGCTCGACCCGTCCGAGATGGTGATCGCGATCGAGGAGGTCGTTCGCAACTTCGCGATGCCGGGTACCGGCATCATCGACTTCGAGCGCCACAGCGCGGCGATCGCCAAGGCCGGCATCTATGACCTGTCGATCCTGCACGAACAGGTTTTCGTTCCGGTGATCCTCAACCATTGGCGAGTTGGTCAACTCGAACGACTGAACGCCAGGGCCGAGCAGGCCCGGGATTCGCTGGTGAAGCGGATCGACCGCCTCGGTAGGGTCGCGAAGTCCCTCGCCGCCCGCGCAGAACGGCGCGTCCTGGCTCCGGCTGCTTCGTAGATCCGGACGTGCGGAGAACCGGATGGGTCGCTGCGGCGTACCATTCGCAGCACACCCTGTGCCTTGCAGTTCGGAGCTCACCATGAAGTCAACGACCCGCCTTGTCTCGATCGGAATCCTCAGCGCCGTGCTCGCGGTGTCGAGTTGCGGTTCTGACGAGGAGTCCTCCACCGCCACCACGACCGCAAAAGCAACTTCGGTAACTACTGGCGCAACAACAGCACCGGGCGCCGCGGCCTCCGGGTTGACGATCAGCGGATTCGCCTTCAGCCCAGCGACTGGCACGGCGGGCGAGGTCATCACCATCGAGAACAAAGACACCGCAGGCCACACTGTGACAGCCGATGACGACAGCTTCGATATCCCGGTCGGACCGGGCGCGAGCGCCGAACTCGTCATCCCGGCGGCGGGAACGTACGCAATCCATTGCAACATCCACTCCTCGATGACCGGGACGATCGTCGTCAGCTAAATGACTCCTCGTTGCCATCGATCGGGCCGGCGCATGCGCACCGCGATCATGCGGCCAGCGGCTTTGGCGCTGGTCTCGATGTCGGTGCTGCTGTCGGTTACCGAAGGGTCGTCGCCGGCGCTCGCCGCGTGTTCGGTCGACTCGAACCTGCAGGCCGGTTCCCGTTCCGGTCAGGTGGCCTGCTTGGAGGCGCGCCTGGTCGAACTCGGTTACGACGCCCTTCGTGGTCCGGATCTCTACTTCGGCTCGTCGACGCTTCGTGAGGTGATCAGGTTCCAGACCATGTCGGGACTGCAGGCGGATGGCATCGTTGGCCCGAGAACCCGCGCGGCGCTGATGCTCGATGAACGCCCGGTGGCGACCGTGCCCCCGGTAGTAATCGAGCAGCGGGTGATCGGATCGTCGGTCGACGGCCGCGAGATCACCGCATACCGGATGGGGACACCGGGCGGGCGAGTGGTGCTGGTGGTCGGGGTGATCCACGGCGACGAGGTGAAGGGTGCCGAGATCACGGCGCTGCTTCGCACGATGCCGACGCCGGTTGGCATCGACCTGTGGCTGATCGACAGCATGAATCCTGACGGCCAAGCCAACGGTTCCCGGCAGAACAGCAACGAGGTGGATCTCAACCGCAACTTCGAACACGGCTGGAGTTACATCGAGAAGAGCACCGAACACCGCCAATACAGCGGAGAAGGACCAGCGGACCAGCCCGAGACGATCGCCATCCAGTCGTTCATCACCGAGATTCGCCCCGAGATCGGGATCTGGTACCACCAGGACGCCAACGTGATCAGCGCCGGCGGGGCGCGCAAGGCGATCCCGCTGCGCTACGCGAAACTGGTCGGTCTTGCGGTCGGCAGCGTGCCGTGCAGCCAGCGTTGTACCGGCACGGCCGGATCATTCGCGAACTCCACGATCGCCGGTTCGACGAACTTCCTGGTCGAACTCCCGGGTTCGGATCAGGTCACCGGGGTCATGGTGCGAGCGCATGCCCAAGCGGTGTTGAGCGTGATCCTGCTCTGAGGCCGATTGGGCCAGGCTCAGCCCGTGAACAATGCAACTGCTTGGACGCCAAGTTCGGGAAAGTTGATGTTGAGACCGTCCATGCCCTGCTGTAGCAGTTGTTCGTAGCCCGCTGCGTTTTCGAGGCTTCGGTCGTTCGGCCAGACCCAGACCACGTAGCCGGCTGCGTGGACCTTGGTCATCGTCTCGGCGGAGAGCACCTCGAGATCTCCGTATCGAGGGGGCAACTGGAGGATTCTCATCCCGTCGGGGAGAGCGATGTCATCGAGGATGAATTGTGTTGCTGCGTTGAGCCCCGGTGAGATTTCGATGCTCGGCGCGAACTCGTGGAACGCCGCAACCACGGCATCGTCGAAGGATGCAACGACGGCGTTGTCCTCGAGACCGAGCTCGCCCAGTTCCAGCGCGAGCTGCTTGGCTGCTGCGACTGCCGGTTCTCCGACGCCTTTGATCTCGATGTTGACCGGAAGGTCAGGGAAGCGTTCGGCGATATCGCTGAATCGGGTGATCGCAAAGTCGTCGGCGCTGTAGCCGTTGGGTACCGGTGCATCACCGGTGCGGATACCTCGGTAGATGTAGGCCGCTTCCGGTTGGTCGACGCAGACACAATCGGCCGTGAACCAATAGGCATTATCCAGTTCGTGGAGTTGCGCGTACGTGGACTCGGCCACGACGAGGTCCTCGTCGGCCGTTCGCCCGGTGGTGTCGTCGTGCTGGATGACCAGCACCCCATCGGCCGTGAGTTGAACATCGAAATCGAGCATGTCGACTCCGGCGATGGCACTCTCGCCGTACCCGTATGGGCTGGAGTGCGGGAACTGGTCCTCGCCGGCCGCATGGGCGAGAACGATCTGGCGGCCGATGTCGAGCAACTGTTGCACCGTCAGCGGACCGGTCTGCTCGGCGGTTGTCGTGACCGTTGTCGTGCTGGGCGCTTCAGTTGTGAGAACCTCGGTCGTGGGTGGGGCGGTAGTCGCTGCGGCCGTCGTGTTTGGGGCAGTCGCCGCCGGTCCGGTCGTGGGCGGTTCGGTCGTGGGTGTTGGGGCCGTGGGTGGGGCGGTGGTCTGCGTGGCGGTCGAACTGTCGCTTGCGCAGCCGGCGACCAGCAGTGCAACAGCGAGACAGGCGGTCAG
>JANOEM010000711.1:0-2497 GCA_031413195.1 Actinomycetes bacterium | reverse complement strand
TCGAGTGCCTGGAATCCGCCGACGAGGTAGGCGATCACGAGCAACGGCAGGGCGCGCGTCCAGATATCGGTGCGAGCCCGGTAGTCGTCGATGAAGTGAGGGACACCACGATCGATGAACCACTTCTCAACCGCAACCAAGTCCGAGCGCCGTGCCACGACTGATCACCTTACGGCGCACCCCCGGTCGGCTTGACGGATGACCCTTGACGGATGACCGTTGACGAAACGTTCAATCTGATGGTCGATTGCCGACGGTGGCGGTAACGATGGGTTCATGGCTCGAATCCTGGTGACCGAAGAAATCGCAGATGGTGGTCTCGATCGGCTGCGCGCTGCGGGCCACGACGTCGACGTGCAACTCGATCTCTCCCGGCTGATGACCAACATCGTCGGCGCCCACGCCCTGATCATCCGCTCGGCGACGCAGGTCACGGCAGGGGTTCTCGAAGCTGCCGACCAGTTGATCGTCGTCGGTCGAGCCGGGATCGGGTTGGACAACGTCGATGTCGAGGCCGCGACGCGGCGGGGGGTGATGGTGGTCAATGCGCCACAGTCCAACATCATCTCTGCTGCCGAACACACGATGGCGCTGCTGCTTGCCCAGGCGCGCAACGTGCCCCAGGCAAACGAAGCGCTGAAAGCCGGTCGCTGGGAGCGCAGCCGTTGGGAGGGCGTCGAGCTCGCCGACAAGACGCTGGGCATCGTCGGTCTCGGCCGGATCGGCAAGCTGGTCGCGGATCGGGCCAAGGCCTTTGGCATGCGGTTGGTCGCGTTCGATCCGTACGTGTCAGCCGATCGGGCTCGCTCGATGGGCGTCGAGTTGCTCTCCCTCGACCAGGTCGTCGCCGAGAGCGACTTCATCACGATCCACCTGCCCAAGACCAAGGAAACCACAGGCATCATCGACCGCGATCTGTTGTTGAAGGCCAAGCCTTCGCTGCGGGTCATCAACGTCGCGCGTGGCGGGATCGTCGACGAGGACGCGCTCGCAGAAGCAATCCGTGACGGTGTCATCGCCGGCGCAGCACTTGACGTGTTCATCAAGGAGCCGCTCACCGAGTCACCACTGTTCGCGCTTGACTCGGTGGTGGTCACACCTCACCTCGGCGCCAGCACCCGCGAGGCACAGGACAAGGCCGGCGACACCATCGCCGACATGGTCAAGTTGGCTCTCGCGGGCGAATTCGTACCGTTTGCGGTGAACATCAACGCTGCTGAGGCCAACGAGACGCTCCGGCCATTCCTGCCCCTGGCCGAGCGCGTCGGGCGACTCTTTGCGTCGCTGGTGGCCGGTTCGCCGACCTCGCTCGAAGTATGCGCCGAGGGTGAGCTCGCTGGTTACGACACCCGGATCCTCACCCTCGCCGCGCTGAAGGGCTTCTTCGCCGCTCACACCGATGAGCCGGTCACCTACGTCAACGCGCCGCAGCTTGCCAAAGACCGCGGTGTCGAAGTCCGCGAGGTGAACTGCACCACGTCGGCCGACTACGTCAACCTGATCACGTTGAAAGGCGGCGGACACAGCATGTCGGCGACTCTCACCGGGCGCCGCAGCGAGCAGCGGATCGTTGCTATCGACGACCACACCTTCGACGTGCCGCCGACGGAATACATGTTGATGGTCACCAATGACGACCGCCCCGGCGTGATCGGCGTGGTGGGCACGTTGCTCGGCGATGCGGGAGTCAACATCGCGGATATGGATGTCGGCCGGGCCGACGTCGAAGGCACGGCGGTGATGCTCATCGCACCGACCGCCGAGGTGTCGACCGAGGTCGTTGCGTCATTGCGTGCAGCACCAGGAATCCTGCGCGTCGCCGTTCTGCGGGGCTGACATCAGCCTTGGCACACAGGGCTGAGCTCAGCCGCCGCCCGGCAGGCGAATCTCGTCCCGCGTCGCCGTCGCAACCGCCAGCGCTGCCTCGGCGAAGTCTTCCCCGCTGCTCGCGTACAGCACTGCTCGCGACGAGTTGATGATCAGGCCGAGGCCCGCGCTGTCTCGGCCCGACTTCACGGTGGCCTCGACGTCGCCGCCCTGCGCGCCGACGCCGGGTACGAGCAACGGCAGGTCGCCGACGATGTCGCGCACGATGCCGATCTCGGCGGGGTACGTCGCGCCGACGACCAGGCCACACTGACCGATCTTGCTCCAGTGATCGGCTACTCGTCTGGCGACATGGGTGTAGAGCGGAGCGCCGTCCACGAGCAGCGACTGGAAGTCGTCGCCACCCGCGTTGCTGGTTCGGCAGAGCACGATCGCGCCGCGCCCGTCGTAGCGCAGGAACGGTTCGATCGAATCCGTTCCGAGGTAGGGGTTGACGGTGACAGCGTCTGCGTCGTACCGCTCGAACGCCTCGCGGGCGTAGTGCTCGGCGGTGGATCCGATGTCTCCCCGCTTCGCATCCAGGATCAAGACGTGCCCGGGATATGCCTCGCGGATGTAGCGACACACCGCCTCGAGCGAGTCTTCGGCGCGTTGCGACGCGAAGTAAGCG
>JANOEM010000710.1:0-5739 GCA_031413195.1 Actinomycetes bacterium | reverse complement strand
CCCGGGTGGGACGAAGATCATCCATCAGGGGCTCTCGTGCGGCGGGGTGATGGTGCTTCGGCGACCACGATTGACCCGAAGTAATTGACCGATCAGTTCTGCCGTTGAGGCGACTGCTACTGTCGGCCTATGACGCTGCTCGTGGTCAATGAGATTTCGGTCACATTCGGTGGGCTTCGAGCGGTCGACCGGGTTGACATCGAAGTTGGTGCAGGAGCTCTGGTCGGGCTGATCGGGCCGAACGGTGCCGGCAAGACCACCTTCATCGACGGCATCACCGGGTTCGTCCCGACCACGGGCCGGATCGTCTTCGATGATCACGAAATCGGCGACCTCCCCCCTCACAAACGTGCGGCGCTCGGCCTCGGCCGAACCTGGCAGTCGCTGGAACTGTTCGACGATTTGACCATCGAGGAGAACCTTCAAGTCGCTGCGGAGAAGCAGTCGGCCGGAAACTTCATGCTCGACCTCGTCGCTCCCCGACGCAAACGGGATCGAACAGCGGTCGACTTCGCGCTCGACGTATTGGGCATCCGCGATCTCGCACCGCGGATGCCGAACGAGATCAGCCAGGGCCAACGCAAGCTCGTGTCGGCGGCGAGAGCGCTGGCAGCGCGGCCGAAGTTGGTGTGCATGGACGAACCGGCAGCAGGACTCGACACGAGCGAGAGTCATCAGTTGGGCCGTCGATTGCGAGACATCATCGATGCCGGCACGAGCATCTTCTTGGTGGACCACGACATGGGTCTCGTGTTGAACATCTGCGACTACATCTACGTGATCGAGTTCGGCGTCAAGATCGCCGAGGGAACGCCTGCCGAGATCAAGCGCAACCCGCAGGTGATCGAGGCCTATCTCGGCCAGTCCGCACATCACAGCGACGGAGCCACGGGATCATGAACGTGCTCGAGATCAGCGCCATGTCGACGGGTTACAACGGCGTGTCCGTTGTCCGCGATCTCGACCTGCATGTTGCCGAGGGAGAAGTGGTTGCGTTACTCGGTCCGAACGGCGCCGGAAAGACCACGACCCTGCTGACCACGTCGGGGTTGAACCCGATTCTGAAGGGCGACATCTCGGTTCTCGGACGGTCGGTCAAGGGTCGCCGGGCACATCTCATCGCCCGCGATGGCCTTGCCCACGTGCCCGAGGATCGCAGCCTGTTCTTCCAGTTGACGGTCAAGGAGAACCTTCGTCTCGGCGCGGCCAGAGGATCTGCCGATCTGGATCAGGCTTTACGCTACTTTCCTGCGCTCGAGGGCCTGATGGACCGTCGGGCAGGGTTGTTGTCGGGCGGCGAGCAACAGATGCTCGCGATGGCTCGGGCGCTGACCGTGAAGCCGAAGCTGTTGATGGTCGACGAGATGAGTCTCGGCTTGGCGCCGATCATTGTCGAGCGCTTGCTTCCCGTGCTGCGCGAGATTGCTGCAGAGACCGGCGCAGGAATCCTCTTGGTCGAGCAGCATGTCCATCTCGCGCTCGAGTTCGCCGATCGTGCCTACGTGCTCAGCCACGGCGTCCTCGCGATGGAAGGCAGCGCCGCCCATCTGCGTAGCAACAGTCACCTGCTCGAGAGCAGCTACTTGGGCGGCGAAGTCTTGGACGAGGCGTAATTCAGGAGTCGGCTTCGGATCGGGTCAGGCGTAGCGACAGGATCAGATCCTGATGAAGCTCCATCCAGATGTCGTGGTAGGACTCCGACAGTGGCGCAGCGAACGCCCGCCGGTCTCCGGCCCGGACGCGACCCAGGGCATCCGCGAGTCGCGGCTGGTACATCGTGAACCGATGGAGGACCTTCCCGAGACCTTCCAGCACCGGCCCGAGGTCATCGTCGATCGACGCCAGCGCGGCGACGACCTGTTCGTCGTACGCGGCGTCGGAATGATCGTTGATCTCGCCGTTGCGCAACTGCCAATCGGTGCATGTCTGTTTGAAACGGGCGTTCAGCGGGACGAAGGCATGATGTTCGGTCTCGATCCGCTGGGCCCGATCGGCGAGGAGATCGTGAACGAGCAGTTCGGCGTGGCGCTCGGTCCCCGAGGTCGTTGTTCGCCATCCGCTGACGCGGCCCTCGCGGTAGTGCACCAGCTCGTCCGCTTTGAGTTGATTGAGGAGTTCCTCGGCGTGGTCCACCTCGACACCGAGCGCCCCGGCGACGGCCTCGGCGCGCACGAATCCACGCACTCTCAAGGTGTGCAAGGCCAGAAAAATGTGATCCGATCGATGAGTCACTCGATCACCCCCCGGTGGTTGTTCGTTGGCGAGATTGTACTCGCGCTAGGCCGCTCGCCAGGTGTGACGACCCTTCGCCCCATACATCTCCAAGTAGAGCGCTCTGGTCGGGTACACGGCGATGAATGCGGTTCCGGGTGATGCGTCCGGTCCGTCGGGCGCGAAGGCGTCGAGGTCGTAGTCGAAGACCCCGGTCCACAGCCGACGCTTGGTTTCGAGGTCGGTGAACGTCTCGGCCCGACCCCATACCTCGACGCCGTCGCCGTCGGCGGCGACCTGCCAGTGCAGCGCGACGTTGGGGTTGGCCGCGATGTTGCGGGTCTTCACGGAGTCCGTTCCGCACATTGTCCAGAGGACGTCGCCCTCCCAGCATGGATGGACTGGAACGACGTCGGGTTTGTTGTCGGCGCCGACCGTCGCGAGGTGTGCCCACGGGCTGAGCCGTACGCAGTGAGCCTTGATCTCATCGAGTGTCATCGCGGAGGTCCTTGATCTCGAGCCGACTCGAGACGAACGAGCCGGAGTTTCGGTCGGCCGCAACAGTAGTACTTCTGTTCGCACGAGTCCCGAGCGAAGGATTTCAGGAGCTCTGTCGCAACGTCGGCATCTCGACCGGTACGGGAGTGGGGGCGGTGCTGCAGAACTGAACCGCCAGTTTGTCAGCCGTACGGCAGACCCTGGGCGTCGACGTACAACGAGTAGATGGACTGCGACGCGGTGATGAACAGCCGGTTGCGCTTGACCCCGCCGAAGCAGAGATTGGCTGCACCTTCGGGCAGGTGGATTGCGCCGATCTTGTCGCCGTTCGGTGCGAAGACGTGTACCCCGTCGAGTTCGGCTCCGCCCCACGCAACGGCGGCCCAGACGTTGCCATCGATGTCTACGCGGAACCCATCGGGTGACGCCGAGCCGAAATCGCAGAAGACCCGCCCGGCCCCGAGTCGCTCGCCGTCGATCACGTCAAAGACATGGATCTGGCGCGGATGGCCGCGCTTGTGCGATGCACCGGTATCAGCGACGTAGAGCAGCCGACAGTCGGGTGAGAACGCGAGACCGTTCGGCTTCTCGAGCGACTCGTCGACGACGGTCGCGTGCCCATCGTTTGGATCGAGGCGGTAGGTCCGGGTCGGCAGTTCGAACTCGCCCTTGTCGCCTTCGTAGTTCCAGTGGAGGCCATAGCCCGGATCGGTGAACCAGATCCCGCCATCAGGGTGCACGACGACGTCGTTCGGGGCATTCAGGCGTTTGCCGTCAAAGGCGTCGAGGAGCACGGTGAGCGTGCCGTCGATCTCGGTTCGTGTCACCCGCCGGCTGCGATGCTCGCAGGTGATCAGCCGCCCCTGGCGGTCACGGGTGTTGCCATTGGCGTTGTTCGTCTGCTCGCGAAAGACGCTCACTGCGCCGGTCGCCTCGCACCAACGCAACATCCGGTCGTTGGGGATATCGCTCCAGATCAAGCTGCGCAGATCGCCGAACCACACCGGCCCCTCGTTCCAGCGGCCACCCGTCCACAACCGCTCGACGGCGGCACTCGCGAGTTGGTATTGCCGGAAGCGATTGTCGATGACTTCGATTGCCGGGTCGGGATAACGCACCGGTGCTGTCCAATCGCGATCGAGTTGTCGGTCCATCTGCGCCCCTACTTTCCCACTCCGCTCGCCGGCCACAACACCGGGTTGCCCGGGCCGTCCACGAGCATGCCCGGTTCGGCACCACCGAGCCACATCGCCTGATCGACCGAGCGTGCCGGTGAATCGACGTCGCCCACCCTCGTCCCGTCAGCGAAGTAGATGACCGTCATCACCGAGCGCATCAGGTCGGAGCTGTTGGCCGGCGCACGGTGAAGGGTCCAGCCCATGTGGAACGTCGCGTCGCCGGCCTGCATCGCTCCGTGGGTGCTGGTGGAGAACCCTCGAGCAGCGACCACTTCGTCGTAACGGACCTCGGATTCGTCGCCGATGATCCAGCGCCCGAGATTCCCGTGTCGATGGCTGCCATCGGCGAAGGTCATGCTGCCTACATCGGACGGCACATCGACGAGTGGCATCCACATCGTGATCGTCCTGTCGGTTTCGAGCGGCCAATAGGTCTGATCCTGATGCCAGGGCGTGTGTCCGCCGAAGGGCTCCTTGAACAATGCCTGGTCGTGATACAGCCGCACTCCGTCGACTCCGAGAAGATCCGCTGCGACCTTGGCAAAGCGCGGCGCGAAACTGAACGATCGCGCAGTTGTGTCCACGAAACAGAGGTTCGGAACCTGGAGAAACGCCTTGCCGTATGTGTCTCGTTCGTCGAGCGAGCGGAGGTGGCTGGTCGTGCGGCGAACCGCCGTTTCGATCGCCGGCCGGAACGCCGCCACCTCATCTCGAGACGCGAGGCCCCGTACGACGGTGTGGCCGAGCTCACGGAAGCGCCCGATCTGTTCGGCCGGCAGATCCACCGTTGCAGCAAGGTCGGGCAGCACCCATCCAGCGTATGCGAACCCGGCCGTTGTGCCGGGATCAAGAGTCAGTAGAGCGCGGTAGCGCGTGGTCGATCGTGGTCGATCGTGGTCGATCGACGGAGTAATGTACCGAAGGATTCAACTCGTAGGGAATTGGGGGAAAGCGGCTCCATGGCGGCATCAGGACTCGTCACGATCCTGTTCACGGACCTCGTTGGTTCAACGGCGCTCGCTCAGCAGTTGGGTGATGCTGCGGCCGACGAGTTGCGGCGCGACCACTTCGATCAGCTCCGTCGCGCGGTCGCTGCAACCGGCGGCACCGAGGTGAAGACGATCGGCGACGCAATGATGGTGTCGTACAACTCGGCCAGCGACGCGATCGCAGGCGCCGTTGCCATGCAGCAGCGGGTGCATGCGCACAACGAGGAGAATGGTTCGTTGGCGATCCAGATGCGAGTGGGCATCAGCGCAGGGGATGCCTCGTTCGAGGAGGGCGATTGGTTCGGGACGCCCGTAGTGGAAGCATCGCGGCTGTGTGGCGCGGCACACGGAGCTCAGATCCTGGTGACCGACATCGTCAGGGTTCTCGCGGGATCTCGGGTCGGGCACGGGTTGAAGGCGGTCGGCGAGATCGACGGCAAGGGCCTGGCGTTGCCGATGAGCGCATGTGAGGTGGAATGGGCGCCGATCGCCGTCGCCGCTGGAGGTCGGTTGGTGCTGCCGTTACCGCCGCAGGTCGAGCAGGGCGACGTGTTCGGATTCGTCGGCCGGTCTGATCAGAAGGACGCGATGTTGGGCGCCTGGAAGACTGTTGCCGCCGCTGGCCGCCTCGCGGTTTTTGTCGGTGGTGAGCCGGGGATCGGCAAGACCCGCCTGGTGAAGGAGCTCTGTCGTGAGGCCCACGATCAGGGAGGCATCGTGCTGTGGGGATCCTGCGACGAAGAGCTCGCGTTGCCGTATCAGCCGTTCGTCGAGGCGTTCCGATGGCTGTCCGAGGTGATGGCTCCCGACGAGCTGCGCGAGCTGATCGGCGCTCACGGCGGCGAGCTGCTCCCGCTGATCCC
>JANOEM010000709.1:0-8161 GCA_031413195.1 Actinomycetes bacterium | reverse complement strand
AGCGCGTCGTGTAGTGCCAAGTACCCGCCACAGATGCTCGCGGTGCGTGTTCCCCCGTCGGCCTGAAGCACGTCGCAGTCGACCACGACCTGGCGTTCGCCGAGCAGGCGCATGTCGCACGCCGCCCGCAGCGAACGTCCGATCAGGCGTTGAATCTCGACGGTCCGCCCGCTCTGCTTGCCCTTGGCTGCTTCACGATCGACGCGCTCCGGCGATGAACCGGGGAGCATCGAGTACTCCGCGGTGACCCAGCCCTTGCCCTTGCCGCGCATCCACCGCGGCACATCCTCGTCGACGCTGGCGGTGCACAGCACTCGCGTGCGACCGAAGCTGACGAGCACACTGCCCGCCGCCATATCGGTGTAGTCACGCTCGAAAGTTATCGGTCGCAGCTCGTTCGGTTCACGGCCATCTGGACGCGCCATGGCAGGACTCCCTGTTATTCGTGTGTTCGTTGATCGGGCGATCAGGTTCGGTGGAGGCTACCCAGCCGGTGGAACCCACGCCTCGGCCTGGGCCAATTCGGGGCCGAACAGCCGCCGACCGAGATCCGCGAACCACGCAATGTCGCCACTTGACAGGAACTGGTGCTCGGCGGCCGTGGGCGGGCCAGTGCGCAACAAGCCCATCTCACCGAGTTGATCACGAGCCGCAAAGGCAGTCTCGTCGGCGCTACTCACCAATGTGACCGAAGGACCCATTGACTGCCCGATCACTCGAGCCAGGTATGGATAGTGGGTGCACCCGAGCAGCAGCGTGTCGACACTCGCAGCCTTCACGGGCGCGAGCAGTCGATCAGCGAGGATCGCGATCTCGTCGCCGCTCGTCTGGCCCCGTTCGACGAACTCGACGAACCCCGGACATGCCGCCGTCGTCAGAACCACGGGAACTCCGGTCGCTGCGACGGCTCGATCGTAGGCGCCGGAGATCACTGTTCCGACGGTGCCGATCACCCCGACCCGGCCACTTCGCGTCGCCGACACGAGCGCTCTCGCGCCGGGCTCGATCACGCTGATCACCGGGACCGGCAACGTCGCGATGAGGTGGTCCAAGCCTGTTGCTGCAGCAGTGTTGCACGCGACGATGATCGCCTTCGCGTCGTAGTCCTTGACCAGGCTCCACGCGAGCTGGGCTGCGAACGCGCGGACTTCGGCCTGCGGTTTGGATCCGTAGGGATAGCGGCCCGTGTCGCCGATGTAGACGACGTCTTCGTTGGGGAGCAGATCGATCAACGCCCGGGCGACCGTCAGCCCTCCGAAACCGGAGTCGAACATGCCGATCGGGCGATCCATACCGTGGGACAGACTACGCGGTGTCGCAGGACAGATCGTGTCACTGAGGACGCGACTCTTGTCGTGAACTCTCATCGCGGAGCCAGGTGTCGAAGTCGCCGGAACGGATCGCTCGCTGCGCCCGGAATCGGGCGAATACCGTCACACCGATGAATACGGGCAAACGGACCGCGAGGCGAGGATCCGATCGTGTGAGCCCGACAAGGTCGCCGATCGACGTCGAAGCCTGCGAACTGCGTAGGCCGTGCTGGTCGGCCTGTGCATTGCCTGTCGCGGCACGAACTCGCCGCCGGATGAGATCGCTCAGCGTCTTCGGTGGCCGTACGACGACCTCGGCATCGGCGACCACGATTCGTTCGTTGGCGGCGAATGCCTCGGACATCACCAGATCGTCCGACATCATCGGCGGTAAAGCACGGATTCGATCATTGCCTACCTCAGACAACGCAATGACCCCTCGCCCGAACAATCCATCACGAACGACCGGAAGTTGCTCCCACACGTCGTAATACCAACCGACAACGTGGCTCACTCCGTCACGCGGCAGTCGACGCGTCGGGGCGCTCGCGATGTAACCGTCCTCGGCGATGGCTCGGATGAGCGCGCTGATCCCGACCAGGGAGATCTCGATGTCAGCATCGACGTACAGTCGTGGAAATGCGGTAGCCGACGAATCGCCGAGACGTTGGGCGTTGCGCTTCGACGGTTCGGACACCTCGATGACCCTTACCGACGGTCCGAAGGAGTGAGCCACGGACGCGGTGTCATCGGTGCAGCCGTTGCAGACCACGATGATCTCAAGCGAGCCCACCGGCATCTCAGCCGTGATCGCCCCGAGGAGTCGACCGATGGTCGCAACCTCGTTATGGGCGGGAATGATGATGCTGGCGAGGCACAGGGAATGCTCGGCGCCGGCGGAGCCTTTCACGGCATCATCGCTCCGGCCATTTCAACCCAACACTTCGCGGGCGTGATCTATGTCGGTTTTCAGTTGGGCGATCAGCGATTCGATGCCGTCAAACTTGCGCTCGCTGCGAAGGAAACTGATGAACTGGACCCGGCCCGTTTCCGCATAGAGATCGCCCGCAAAGTCCAGCAAGTGCGCCTCGAGCAGCGAATGGTCGGCGTGTTCATAGAACGTCGGGCGACGCCCGAGATTGATCGCACAGGGATAGCTGATCCCATCAGGGCGGAGGTAATGGCCGGCGTAGACGCCGTCCGCAGGAAGGCAGACCCGATTCGGGACCTCGACGTTCGCAGTCGGAAACCCGAGTAGACGTCCTCGCTGGTCGCCCTTGACCACGGTTCCACGCGCCTCATAGGGGCGCCCGAGCATGGCGCCCGCGAGGGCCACCTGCCCGCCCGCAAGGGCTCGGCGAATTGCGGTGGAACTGATCGGCTCGTCGACCCCATCCGTGCGAGGCACGAGATCTCGGCCATCGACGTCGAAATCATGTATTGCTCCGAGTTCGCGCAGCAACGCAACGTTTCCCGAGCGCTGACGACCGAAGTGGAAATCCTCGCCGACCACTACCGTCCGAGTGTTGAGACAACGGACCAACACACGCTCGACGAAGTCGGTTGCGCTCTCGAAGGATTGGCTCTCGTCGAACCTTATGAGGACGGTGGCATCTACGCCTGTTTCTGCGAGCAGTTCCAGCTTCTGGTCGAGATCGGTCAACAGATTCGGGGCCGACTCGGGCCGAACGACGCTTGCCGGGTGGCGGTCGAAGGTGACCACGACCGAACGGCATTGGTGCTTGTCAGCCAGGTCGCGAACCTCGTCGATGACCGCTCGATGCCCGCGATGAACTCCGTCGTATGCACCGATCGTGACTATGGACCGTTGTCCGGGCCACGGAGACTCAGTGAGATCAGTGATCACCTGCACGACGCACAACGATACCCGGTTCGATCGGCGGCGAACGATTGGTGGAGAGTCACCGGTGGCGTCACGTCAGTCGGGCGTACGGACGAGTCCGCCGGCACCCGTTGCGCTAAAGGACAGTCCACATTCACAGCCGAGTTGCTGATCGAGACGAACTCCACACTCGCAGACCCATCCCTTGTGGCGCGCAGGGCTGCCGGCGACAAGTGCGTGAGAAGCGACGTCGCTGGTAACGACAGCACCTGCCGCGACGAACGCATATTCTCCTATCGTGACACCGCAGACAATCGTTGCATTCGCGCCGATCGTCGCTCCCTTTCGTACCACGGTCGAAAGCAACTGATCCCGGCTCTTCTTGACCGCTGCACGTGGCGCATAGTCGTTCGTGAACACCATTGCGGGCCCGAGAAAGACGTCGTCTTCAATGAACACGCCATCCCATACCAAGACTGCATTCTTGACCGTCACATTGTTTCCGAGGCGGGCGCCACCTTCGACGAAGGCGTGGTCGCAGATGTTGCAGTCCACACCCACCACCGCACCATCGAGCACGTGCGCGAAAGCCCAGATTCGTGTCCCATCACCGACCTCGTTGCTTTCGCACAGTCCGTTCCGATGAACGAAGAAACCCGCCCCTTTACTCATTGGAGACACCCGATCAGCGTCTCGACGACGCGTTCTTGCTGCGCAGACGTGATATGCGGATACAGAGGCAGCGTCAGGAGCGACGACGCTGCCCGCTCAGCCACAGGAAACGATCCTGTCGGGTAGCCAAGCGAAACGAACGCTTCGGTGAGATGAATCGGGTGCGGGTAGTGGATTCCGGCACCAATGCCCGCCGCATTGAGCTCGGCAAGCACTCGGTCACGATCCGGCACGCGAACTACATACAGATGCCACACATGTTGGTTGCCGGGGGCCGTCATTGGCAGGCGCACCAGCTCGTGACCTTGGAGCATTTCGTCGTATCGTCGCGCAGCCGTGCGGCGGGCTTCGTTCCAAGCAGCAAGCTTGCGCAACTTGACGCGCAGCACTACCGCCTGCAGCGTGTCCAGACGGGAGTTGAAACCGATATATCGATGCTCGTAGCGCTTCAGGCCCCCGTGTCCCGCGATCGCTCGAATCTTCTGCGCAAGCGCTTCGTCGTCGACGAGAACCGCTCCCGCATCGCCGTACGCCCCGAGGTTCTTGCCCGGATAGAAGCTCGTGGCGGCAGCGCTCACCCCTCTTCCGATCGGCTGATCGTTACGGGTCGCGCCCTGAGATTGGGCTGCGTCTTCCAGCAACACGACGTCATGTGACGCGAGTTCCTCACCCAATTGATCAAACGGTGCGATCTGGCCGTACAGGTCCACGCCGATAACGGCTCGCGTATGCGGGCCAATGTGTTCTGCAACGTGTTTGGCGTCGATCAGCAGATGGTCGTCGTCGCAATCGACGAGCCGCACCTCAGCGCCTGCCCGCTTGACAGCCTCTGCGGTGGCAATGAACGTGTTCGCCGGCATCAGAACTTCATCGCCCCGGCCTATACCCAAACCGAGCAACATCAGCTCGATGGCATCAGTGCCGTTCGCCACCCCGACGCAATGGCCCGCACCACTGAACTCCGCAAACTCCTGCTCGAACGCACCGACATCAGGCCCACCGATGAACGCTGTGGCGGCCAACACCTTCTCGAAACCCACCGCTACTTCATCGGCGACCTCAGCGTGTTGAGCGCCGAGATCGACGAGGGGAATATTCCGACTACTGCTCACTGTGTGTCTCCGGCGGGTCGAGGTGGGGCAAATCACGGTGTATTGACGAAATGGCGAATTCGAGGTTCTGCGCCGACGAACGGCTGTAGATCGCCGGACTCCCGAACCAGACCTCACCGGTGGGCACCGACTTGGTGACCACAGAACCCATACCGATCAGTGACCACGCGCCGATGGTGAGGTCTTCGCGGATCAGCGACCCGGACCCGAGATACGCGCCGGTCTCAACCGTCACATTTCCCGCGATTCGCACGCCCGCTGCGAGAGTGACGAAGTCTTCGACGAGGTCATCGTGGGTGATCACGACGGCAGGCATCACCGCAACATGGGCGCCGATCCTGGCCCAGCCCGTGCAAACGGTCATGGCATGAACGACCGAACCGTTGCCCACCTGCACCGAGGCGGGTATCACGGCAGAAGGATGAACGAGGCTCGCGTAGCGTTCTGGATGGAGGTCGAGCCGAGCCACGATGCGCGCCCGGCTGGTGAAGTTCTTCGGACTGCCAACGCAGACGGTGATCGTGACGTCGCTGTCCACGACGGACTCGATCGGTCCGAGGACCGGCAACCCGCAGACCTGGCGGCCATGCATCGCCGGATCGTCATCGACGAAGCCGCGCAGATCCCAGACTTGCTCGTGAGCGTTGATCGCGGCGACGACCTCGACCGTCTCGCGGGCAAAACCTCCGGCTCCGACGAGCACCAGAGGGCATCGCTTCATCGCGTGGCGTCCAAGAGGACTTGAATCACGCGGTCCTGATCGTCGGAGGTGAAGTCGTGATACAGGGGCAGGATCAACGACTGTGCCGTAAGCCGTTCGGTCACGGGCAACGGACCTTCCGCGTACGCTGCACACGCCGGTTCGAGGTGCGCGGCCATGATTCCACGCCGAGTCGAGACTCCAGCGGTGGCGTAACGTGCCATCAGTTCGTTTCGACCGACGGGGAACGACGAGTCGAGCAATATCCAATATGACTGGTAGTTCGTGGTGCCGTAGGACGGATCGGTGACCGCGCGGATGGTGTCGATCGATGAAAAGGCGTCGTGATACCTCGAAGCCAACTCACGACGGCGTTGAACGATTCGTTCGAGTTTGCCCAATTGCACTCGGGCAACTGCGGCTTGGATGTCGGTCATCCGGTAGTTGAATCCAGTCTCGAGGTACTCCTCGAAGACCAGTCCACCACCCTTGTGGCGATCGGCAGCACTGATGCTCATCCCGTGCTCGCGCAGTCGCCTGAGACGACTGCCACGTTCGGGATCGGCGACGGTAAGCATCCCACCTTCGCCAGAAGTGATCAACTTGCGCGGGTGAAACGAGAATGCAACGAGATCAGCCCGGGATCCGACCAGAGTTCCTTTGTACGTTGAGCCCGCCGCGCAGGCCGCATCTTCGAGCACTTGGATACCGGCCGGTTCGCACGCTGCGCGGATCGCGTCGATGTCGGCTGGGACTCCGCCCTGGTCGACCACGATCACCGCCTTGGTTGCAGCAGTGAAATGTGGAAGCAGCGTCTCGACGGTGACGTTGCCGGTGAGTTCGTCGATATCGCAGAACACCGGCTTGGCACCGACGTATAGCACTGCATTGGTCGTTGCGATGAAGGAAAAGGACGGCACGACGACCTCGTCGCCTGGACCGATACCCATCACAAGGAGCGCGAGGTGTAACCCGGTCGTGCAGTTCGAGACGGCTACTGCATCGGCCGCACCGACCATCGCCGCGAACTCACGCTCGAGCGCGGCGACTCCTGGCCCCTGCGCGATCCACCCTGAACGGATCGCCTCCGATGCTGCATCGGCCTCCTCCTGACCGATCCAGGGCCTGATGATCGGGATCGTCGGCAACGGCGTTTGAACAGGACTGCTCATCGAACAGTCACTCCTGAAGAATCATGCTCGTTGCTCCACCAACCGACGAGTCGTCGAAGGCCTTCGTCGAGATCGATCTGCGCCTCGAACCCAAGATCGGAGAGGGCGGCGGAGGTATCGGCCAATCGACGACGGACCGAGTTGACCGAACGCTCAGGCCCGAATTCCGGCTGAAGATCACTGTCCATCACCCGCAGGAGGGTTGCGGCCAGTTCCGCCAGGCTTGTCTCCACACCGCAGGCAACGTTGTAGACGCGGTCAGAAACCTCCGCCTTTGCAGCCAGCACATTTGCTCGCGCGATGTCATCGACGTAGACGAAATCCATCGTCTGCTTACCATCGCCCAGGATGAGTGGCGCCTGCCCCGCTCGGATGCGCTCCATCCAGCGAACAAGGACTTCGGTGTATACGCCGTGGATATCCATCCTCGGGCCATACGCATTGAAGTAGCGCAGCGCGACGTAGTCGAGGCCCTTCATGTCGTTGAAACTTCGCAGCAAACCCTCGTTGAACATCTTGGCGGCGCCGTAAATGGTGCGGTTGTCGTAGCCGTGCTGGGTCTCGGGGGTCGGGAACATGTCGGCAGTGCCGTAAACGGATGCAGACGACGCGGCGACCACCTTCGAGACTCCCGCCTCAACGGCGGCTTCGAGCACGTTGAACGTGCCGTTCACCATCACATCGACAGCGAGCCGAGGCTCGGCTGCGCATTGGGTGATCCTGATGGCTGCTTGGTGGAACACAACATCCATTCCTTCGGAAAGGTCATGGACGAGGGCCCGATCACAGATGTCACCCTCGACGATACGCACCAATCCGGTTGTCATAGACCGATCGAGGTTCGAGAGCCGGCCCCGAACGAAGTTGTCGAGGACGACGATCGATTCGACACCTTCCTCGACAAGTTGGTCGACGATCGCCGATCCGATGAAGCCACTACCACCGGTTACCAAGATCCGCTTGCCTTCGAGTGAGTTCACGAGTTCTGACCTTTCGTGGATGCCGGCAAATTGATGGATATGCCGTCTGATTCGAGGCTGACCGAAGCGGCCTCGAGAATCTGCAAGACCCGCAGACCCGAGGCACCGTCGGTGATCGGCTGCCGCTCGTTCCGGATGGCCAGGACGAGTTCGTCGATGACACCCCCGAGTGCTTCGCCGTCCCTCAGCGCCGGAGCGACCATATCGCCGATGCGATATGACACCTGGCTACGGTGCCGAAGTTCACGGTCGACATCCATGCTGAGATCGATGCTGCGGTCGTAGACAGCGATTCGCTGTGCCGGATTCTGATCGTCGAACACCAGGGTTCGCCGGGAACCCCCGATGATCATCGTGCGGATCTTTGTCGGG
>JANOEM010000708.1:0-2999 GCA_031413195.1 Actinomycetes bacterium | reverse complement strand
GACATCGTGGCCGCCGCAGCCCGCGCGAACCGATCGCCGATGGTGCAGACCGGCAGCGGCACGCTGACGACGGTGTTCTCCGACATCGAGGGCTCGACGCGACGGGCAGCGAAGCTGGGTGACGAGGCGTGGATGCAGCTGCTGAACAATCACAACCGGCTCGTACGACGTCAGGTGGAACGGTGGCCACGGCAACGTCGGCCCGGTGGCCCTCGCCCAGCTCCGTTCGGTGATCGCCGACCTTCTCGATCTGAATGAGCCTGATCGTCGGCTGACGGTCAACGGCCGGCTCACGAGGCGCAGCTCTCTGAGATCGGGCCCTTCGCCCCTAACGGTGCGCCTTGCGGCGCGTGCATGCTGGACGGAGACCACAGGAAGGTGCCTCATCATGAGCAAGTCCCCTACCACCCCAGAAGTCCTCGAGCGCCTGTTGGGCAGCCTCAGCGATACGTCGAAGCGTTTGTCAAACGATGTAGAGAAGCAGGTCAAGCAGATCGAGAAGCGGATTCAGAAGTTCTTCGACGAGGGCGAGAAGGCCTCCGACCGGTGGATGAAGTCCATCGACAAGGACTTCCGTGCGCAGGTCGAATCACTGCGTCGCGAGGTTGAGCAGCTCTCGCGCCGAATCAACGAGTTCCTCGGACAGCCCGCCGCCAAGCCCTCTGCGGCGAAGCTACCGGCAGCCCAGTCACCCGCTGCCAAGAGGGCCCCGGCCAAGAAGGCCCCAGCCAAGAAGGCAGTGGCGAAGAAGGCCCCGGCAAGGAAGGCGGCGGCCCGCACGGCCCCGGCGAAGCGCGTCGCCGCCTAGCGGCGACAGCAACCAGGGTGTGCCTTGCCCGATGTGATCGACACCGATCCAGCGACGATGCGATGGTTGCGACCGCACGTGGTTGACGTCTCAACTCCAAGTGGTACCGTATCTTGTACGACTCCGAAGGGACGTACGATGGCCATCACCGCGAGCGAAGCACGCAAGAACCTGTTTCCCCTGATCGAGCAGGTCAACGAAGATCGCAACCCGGTCGAGATCACGTCCAAGCGCGGTGATGCGGTCCTCATCGGCATCGACGATTACCGGGCTCTCGAAGAGACTGCCCACCTCCTGCGGTCGCCGGCCAACGTTCGGCGCCTCCTGGAGAGCTTGGAGCAGGCCCGTGCAGGCAAAGTGCAGCAGCACGAAACTCGACCGATGAGGTTCGTCTTCACGCCCAACGGGCGGGAGGACTACACCTTCTGGCAGGCGACGGATCGTGCAACGTTGAAGCGCATCAATCGTTTGCTCGATGATGTTGCCCGGGATCCCTTCGCCGGGATCGGGAAGCCCGAGCAGCTCCGTCACGCACTCGCCGGAGCCTGGTCGCGGCGCATCGACGAGGAACACCGCCTCGTGTACCTCGTCGAAGGGGACGACATCGTGATCCTGCAGGCCCGCTACCACTATGGCTGACGAGTGGTCTGTCGAGGCAGGCCCCGATACGTCTACGCTCGACGACCTCGTTGCGCAGGTGATCGGCTCGGGTGCGGTCTCCGAGGTGCGCAGTGCCCGCTTGGTGACCGACGGCTCGCAGCACGTCGTGGTGGTTCTCGACGAGGATCTCGTGGCGCGGTTCCCCCGCGACGATCACGCAGTCGAGTCGCTTCGTGGCGAGGCGAGGTTGCTGACGCATCTCGCAGGTCGGGTGTCGGTTCCGCTCCCGGTTCCGGTGCACGTGGATGGGTCGTTCACTCTGTATCGAATGCTGCACGGAGTCGTGACGAGTCGTCGAGCGCTGGGTTCGCTCGAGCGACGGGCGCGCGAGCGACTTCTCGACGATGTCGGGCAGTTCTTGGCCGAGCTCGGCACGTCAGCGGTTCCCGGCTTCGCCGCGAGTGCGGCGACCACATCTCTGGACCGCATGCGTGTGCTCCGCGAGCGCGCCGATCGCCTCGTGGTGCCGCTGTTGTGGAACCATCAACGGCAGTGGCTCGATGAGTTGTTCACGGAGCTCGAGGCGGTGTCGTTCGCGCATACTCCGAGCCTGATCCATGGTGACCTGGCGCCGTATCATCTCCTACACGACCACGAATCAGGTCAGCTGACGGGTGTCTTAGACTTCGGTGTGGCCGGGCTCGGCGATCCTGCAACCGATCTCGCATGTTTGCTGTCGGTCTGGGGCGAGCGCTTCGCAGGGCGTCTCGCGCACCAGTGGCCGGCAGCCTTCGACCTCATTGATCGAGCCCGCTTGGTGGCGATGGCGCTGCCCCTCGAATGGGCGGTGATCGCGCTCGAGACGAACGCCGCGGACATGGCGGTTGCACATATCGGTCACTTGGCGGTCGACGTCGCCCCTGTCGGCACACCGTTCGGCTCGGCCATCTGATCAACGCCGCCGCGCCGGGACGGCGTCGCCGCCGATGGTCTGCCGGGTCGGCGAAGCTGGACGCCGGTCTTGGAGCGTTCCCGGCGCAAAGTGGTCGGGTTGATGCCGAGCTCGTCGCACAGCTGTGCCATCGGTCCGCAAGATGGCGAACGTTTATGCCGGTGGCGTACATGTCGACCAGGTTGTCGACCTCGGAGCGGGTCAGCCGCCGCTGGCGTTGGAGTGTGGCCGCAGCGCGATTCGCGCCTACTCGCCTGGCGAGGATGCCGGGCAGGAACTCCATGGCCCGACCGAAGTGGTGCGGGGGGTTCGAAAGCCGTCCCTGATGGTCCACAGGTCGTTGTCGAAAAGACAACACTCGACCGCATCGTCCCTGTTCAGGGCGGGGTTTGAAAGTCGGTGAGAAGGGTGTCGACAGGTCGTTGCGGGTGGTAGCTATCAGCTCCTACTCGACGCCGTCGCCGAGCCGATGAGCGATCCCGACGAGCACCGGTTCAATGCAGTCACCCTTTCGGTGCGCAGCGGCATCCTGCACGGGTTGGCAGGGCTTGGCCAAGCCGGAGGGCGCTGAAATCGTGCGACGGCTGGCACCGCAATGCCAAATCCTGGTTGAGAATTTCAAGACCGGCGGCTTGAAAA